>NZ_CDWRCK010000281.1:0-4954 GCF_977927595.1 Frankia sp. CcWB3 | reverse complement strand
GGCGGAGGACGCCGGCCCGACCAACAACTGGCTCGACCCTGCTGAGATGCGGGCCACGCTCCGAGGCCTGTTCGCAGGGTGCATGCGGGGTCGGACGATGTACGTCGTCCCGTTCTGCATGGGCCCGCTCGGCTCGAGCATCTCGGCCCTCGGTGTCGAAATCACCGACTCGCCCTACGTCGTCATCTCCATGCGGACGATGACCCGGATGGGAACGCCCGCCCTCGAGCAGCTCGGAACGGACGGTTTCTTTGTCCCGGCCGTCCATTCCCTGGGCGCTCCGCTGGAACCCGGCCAGGCCGATGTCCCGTGGCCGTGCAATACGACGAAGTACATCACCCATTTCCCGGAAACCCGGGAGATCTGGTCCTACGGCTCAGGTTACGGCGGAAACGCACTACTTGGCAAGAAGTGCTATGCGTTGCGTATTGCGTCGGTCATGGCCCGCGACGAGGGCTGGCTCGCCGAGCACATGCTCATCCTCAAACTGACGTCTCCCGCTGGCAAGGTCCACTACATTGCCGCCGCATTTCCGTCGGCCTGTGGAAAGACTAATCTGGCGATGATCATCCCAACCCTGCCGGGCTGGCAGGCGGAGACCGTCGGTGACGACATCGCCTGGATGCGCTTCGGTGAGGACGGCCGGCTGTACGCGGTCAACCCGGAGGCCGGGTTCTTCGGGGTCGCCCCGGGGACCGGCGAGCAGACCAACCCCAACGCGGTCAGGACCCTCTGGGGCAACGTCGTCTACACCAACGTGGCCAGGACCGATGACGGTGACGTCTGGTGGGAGGGGCTGACCAAGCAGCCGCCGGCGCACCTCATCGACTGGAAGGGCCGCGACTGGACCCCCGAGTCCAGCGAGCCCGCCGCACACCCCAACGCCCGCTTCACCGTCCCGGCGGGCCAGTGCCCGACGATCGCCCCGGAGTGGGAGGATCCGCGCGGCGTGCCGATCTCGGCGATCCTGTTCGGCGGGCGCCGGGCGACCGCGGTGCCGCTGGTCACCGAGGCTCCCGACTGGCGGCGCGGGGTGTTCTTCGGCTCGATCGTCGCCTCCGAGACGACGGCGGCCCAGGCCGGAGCGATCGGCAAGCTGCGCCGGGACCCCTTCGCGATGCTGCCGTTCTGCGGCTACAACATGGCCGACTACTTCGCCCACTGGCTCGAGGTCGGGCAGAAGGCCGACCAGACGAAGCTCCCGCGGATCTATTACGTGAACTGGTTCCGCAAGAGCCCGGAGAGCAGGTTCCTGTGGCCGGGATTCGGCGACAACAGCCGTGTCCTCGCCTGGATCGTCGGTCGCCTGGAGGGCACGGCAGCCGGGGTGGAGACGCCGCTCGGCGTCCTGCCGACGAAGGACGCCCTACCCGCCGACGGCCTCGACATCGCCGAGGAGGACCTCGAGACCCTGCTCACGGTGGACGTCGAGGTGTGGAAGCAGGAGGCCCAGCTGATCCCCGAGCACTACCAGACGTTCGGGGAACGGCTTCCGGCCGCCCTGTGGACCGAGCACGAGGCGCTCGTCGAGCGGCTGAACAGCGGAGGCTGAGCGGCTGACGCCACCCAACCGCGGGCTCCGTTCGGGGACCGCACCGCTGGCACGGCACTTCGTGGCAGCACCTCGCAAGGCATCTGTGGCAACGCAAGCCATCCGTGGCACCACTTCGTGCGACACTCCCGAGCGGGTCGGCCTTCGGCCGACCCGCTCGGCGGGCTCCCGGCCCGTCCCGTGGCGACCGGTCGGCAGGGTTCGGCCCTCCTTCGCCGGCCCGGCGGCCAGCCGGCGGCGGACTCATTCGTAACTCTGCGTCGCGTCCGTTGTTCCGCCGTCGGCGGGCCGCGTTCCTACCGAGTGTCGTGCTACGGCTCACCTGAGCGGAGCACCACCCGATAATGACCACTCCGCGGATCCCTGCATGTTTGCCGGGGATCAATCCCTTCTCCGGATGAATTTCCGGGAATTCCCCAGTCGGTTGGCTGAATTTCCTCCGACCCGCCCGACGGTGCCAGTCGGCGCCCTCTTTCGGGCCTGGTCCGGTCCGGTCCGATCCGATCTCGATGACATGTCGAGACAACGAGTGTCCGATCATCGGCCCGCGGTGTTCCATAGCGTTCCGTCACGTTTTCCCCGCGGGCGCGCTTCAGGCCGTCACCTTTCGGTCGCCGTGTTTCGGGTGCCCCCTCCCATGTCGCCACGTTTCGGCCTGTCACGTTTCGGCCTGTCACGTTCTGGCCTGTCGCGTTTCGGCCCGCCGTGTCTCTGGCCGGCACGCCCGCGGTCACCCGGCTCTCGTCGGTCGCCGGGCTCGTGGATCCGGTGGCGGCCTGCGGCCGGTCGGTGCCCGTTGCCCCGGTTGGTGCCCGTTGCCGGAGTCAGCGCAGGTCCGGGGGCTTCTGAACCGGGCAGTGAGCGGTGACCTGGCTTCCTCGGGCGGACGCTCGTGGTCCGGTCTCCGACGGCGCCGCGCGCGGCGGTTGATGCTCCGCGTCATGATCCGGACGCAATGTGACCGATCGGGGTGCGACGGGAGCTCCGGGGTGCGAGACGTTTCCAGTTCTTAACGTAACGTGTTGTCGGAAGTGGGTCGCCATCATCGAGGGCTGCGGTTACCGTGGGAGCGCTAGCGTCTCAAGCCGTGGTCCGGCATGGTGCCGGACCTCTCGGGAGGCCCCTCGGTGCCGCAAGCGCGACTACACCAGGAGGCCGGTGCCCGGCTCCTGCAGGGGTCGGTCCCGGACTACCTCCGAGTAAGCGGGTGGGCGTGTGCCACGAACGCATGTCGTCGACACAAGCGTGCTGCTTTCTGATCCTGGCGCGCTGCTGCGGTTCGCGGAGCACAATGTCGTGCTCCCCCTCGTTGTCATAGGGGAGCTGGAAGGTAAGAGGAACCACCCGGAACTGGGCTGGTTCGCCCGGGAGGCACTACGCATCCTGGACGATCTGCGCATCCGGCATGGTCGCCTCGATCAACCGCTCCCGCTGGACAACGGCGGGACGCTACGGGTGGAACTCAATCACACCGATGCGGCGGTGCTTCCACTGGGGTTCCGGGTCGACACGAACGACTCGCGGATCCTGTGCGTCGCGATGAACCTCGCCCGCGAGGGCGCCGACGTCGTACTGGTCACGAAGGATCTCCCGCTGCGGGTCAAGGCGTCGGTGCTGGGGCTGCCCGCCGAGGAGTACCAGGCGCTGTCCCCGGTGGACACCGGCTTCTCGGGGATGGCCGAGCTCACCGTCACCCAGGAGGACCTCGACCGGCTTTACTCCCGCGAGTACACCGAGATCCTGGAGGCCGCCGACCTGCCCTGCCACACCGGCCTGGTCCTCACCACCACCGGGGGGAGTGCCTCCGCGCTCGGCCGGGTGACCGCCGACAAGCAGGTCCGGCTCGTCCGCGGCGACCGCGACGCGTTCGGCCTGCACGGTCGCTCCGCCGAGCAGCGGGTGGCCCTCGACCTCCTGCTCGATCCGGATGTCGGGATCGTCTCCCTCGGCGGTCGAGCCGGCACCGGTAAGTCGGCGCTCGCCCTGTGCGCCGGGCTCGAAGCTGTGATGGAGCGCCGGGCGCACCGCCGGGTGGTGGTTTTCCGCCCGCTGTACGCCGTCGGTGGCCAGGAGCTCGGGTACCTCCCGGGCAGCGAGAACGAGAAGATGGCGCCCTGGGCCCAGGCGGTGTTCGACACCCTCGGTGCGCTCGTCTCCCCCGAGGTCATCGAGGAGATCGTGGATCGCGGGATGCTGGAGGTGCTGCCGCTCACGCACATCCGTGGCCGGTCCCTGCACGACGCGTTCGTGATCGTCGACGAGGCTCAGTCCCTGGAGCGCGGGGTGCTGCTGACCGTGCTGTCCAGGCTCGGGCAGGGGTCACGGGTGGTGCTCACACACGACGTGGCCCAGCGCGACAACCTGAGGGTCGGCCGGCACGACGGGGTCGCCTCGGTGATCGAGACCCTGAAGGGCCACCCGTTGTTCGCGCACGTCACGCTCACCCGTTCCGAGCGATCGCCGATTGCGGCCCTGGTCACGACGATGCTGGAGGATCTCGTTCTCTGACGGGGTTCTCCCTGATCATCCAGCGAACTTTCGATGAATATCTGGAGAATATCTGGAGAGCGTCCGAGGGTCCCGGGCTGCGGGAACGTGTGGCCGCGGTGCGCGGTTGTGCGAGGAGACAACCACCGGAGGTGGCTTCCCATGTTCTTCGGTCGTCACAAGACGACACTGCCTACGCCCGAGCAGGCCCTTCCCGGCCGGGATCGGCCGGTGTTCGCGGGCGACGTCCCGCACACCGTGCTGGGGACCCCGCTCGCCGGCCCGTTCCCGGCGGGTCTGGAGACCGCCGTGTTCGGCCTCGGCTGCTTCTGGGGGGCCGAGCGCGCGTTCTGGAAGGTTCCCGGGGTGTACACCACCGCCGTCGGCTACGCCGGAGGGCACACCCCGCACCCCACTTACGAGGAGGTGTGTTCCGGGCTGACCGGGCACACCGAGGTCGTCCTTGTGGTGTACGACCCCGCGAAGGTCGGCTACGAGGAGCTGCTGCGCGTGTTCTGGGAAGGGCACGACCCGACCCAGGGCATGCGGCAGGGCAATGACGTGGGCACCCAGTACCGTTCGGCGATCTACACCACCACCGCCGGGCAGGCCGCCGCGGCGGCTGCCAGCCGCGAGGCGTTCCAGCAGGTGCTGACCGCCGCGGGCCTCGGGGCGATCACCACCGAGATCGCCCCGGCTGGTCCGTTCTACTACGCGGAGGAATACCACCAGCAGTACCTTTCCGACGCCAAGAACCCCGGCGGCTACTGCGGCCTGGGTGGCACCGGGCTGTCATGCCCGGTGGGGGTCGCCTCGGCCGGTTCTCCCCGCGCCGGGACGTCCGCGGAAGCCTCCAGCGCCGGCTGAGCGCGGCCAGCGGAGACGGGAGCGGGGGGAACCTCGCGGATGGGGGAG
>NZ_CDWRCK010000280.1:0-4966 GCF_977927595.1 Frankia sp. CcWB3 | reverse complement strand
CAGACCACTGTTACCAAGCAGGTAGCTCGTCCGGATGGCCCGGCGTGGTTTTCTCGGCTTCAGCTGTGGTTTTCCCGGCTTCAGCGCCTTCGACGGCGCAGGAGACGGCCGATGCCCGGTGGGGCGTGCCGCTGCCGGGTGACCGCCTCCCCGGTCCCGGTCCCGATCGACGCGCAACCTCCACGGACCGCGGCACGCTCCTCGCGTCCCCGGCTGCCGCCTTGGCCTGATGGCCGCTCCGTCGCGTATCAACACTTACGTGACGGTAGAGTGACGAGAAAGTGCGTATGGGCGCCGCGAAGAGTCGCACCGGGAGGGGCCGCAGCAATGACCGACAGAAGGGACGTCGGCACAGGCGTCGGCGAGGGCGTCGCGTCACCGCCGAGACACCCGCGGATCGCCGAGCTGACCGCGCGCGCCGCCACGAGCGAGATCCCGGCCGCGGCGCTGTGCCGTGATCTCGCCGTCGCGCACGAGCGGGTCGGCGACGACGCCGGAGCCGTGCGGTGGGCCCTGGCGCTCACTGACGCCGGCAGCGATCTCGGTGCCTGGTCGGCCGTTGCCGGCGTGCTGCGCCGCGTCCTGCCGCGGGTCGCGCCGCTGCCGAGGTCCGCGCGGGTGGCCGTGCTCGGCAGTTACACGACATCGCAGTTCGCCGCGCTGTTGCCGCTGGCCGCGGCGCGAGCCGGGGTCGCCGTCGAGGTCTACGAATGCGGCTACGGGCAGTACCGCCAGGAGATCCTGGACCCCGCGAGTGAGCTCTACCGGTTCCGGCCCGACGTCGTCGTGCTCGCGGTGCACGCTGGGGAGACCGCCCTGCCGGCGGTCGCCGACGACCCAGCCGCCGCGGTGGCCACCGCGGTCGAGCGTTGGACGTCGCTGTGGGACATGATCATAAATCGGTGCGGGGCCCGGATCGTCCAGCACACCTTCGCCATCCCCGGCGAGGTCGCGCTCGGCCATCTGGCGCTGCGGGTTCCCGGCTCCCGGCCGACGATGCTCGCGCGGGTCAACGCCGAACTCGGCCGGGTGTCCGGCCAGCGGGGCGACGGGGTCGCCTTCGTCGACTGCGAGAGGCTCGCCGCCGACGTGGGCAAGCGTGCCTGGTTTGACGCGCGGTACTGGCACCGGTCCAAGCAGGCGGTGTCGCTCGCGCAGGTGCCGCTGTTGGCCCGGCACACCGCCGCGGTGATCGGGGCCCAGCTGGGAACGAGCCGGAAGTGCCTGGTCCTCGACCTCGACAACACCCTGTGGGGCGGCGTGCTCGGGGAGGACGGCCTGGCCGGCATCGCGCTCGGCGACGGCGCTGTCGGGGAGGCGTTCGCCGCGTTCCAGACGTACGTCGCCGAGTTGAAGGCCCGCGGGGTCGTGCTCGCCGTCTGTTCCAAGAACAACGACGCCGACGCCCGGGAGGCGTTCGAGCGTCATCCGGGGATGCGGCTCGGCCTTGATGACATCGCGGTGTTCAGTGCCTGCTGGGACGACAAGCCGACGCAGATCCGCCGGATCGCCGCCGCGCTCGGCCTCGGCCTCGACGCGCTGGTCTTCGTCGACGACAACCCGGCCGAACGCGAGGTCGTCCGCCAGCTCGTTCCCGAGGTGGACGTCGTGGCGCTGCCCGCCGATCCGCACGGCTACGTCCGGGCGCTGGCGGACTACCCCTTCTTCGAGGCCACCGCCCTCACGGCCGAGGACGCCGCGCGCACCGCCGCGTACCGGGCCCGGGCCGAGACGGCCGCCGCCGCGGCGGCGGCGACCTCGCTGGAGGACTTCCACCGCGGGCTGGACATGACCGCCACCGTAGTCCCGCTCGACGACATGACCCTGCCGCGGGTCGCCCAGTTGGTCGGCAAGACCAACCAGTTCAACCTGACCGGTCGCCGCCGGGGCGCCGCTGAGATCGAGCGGCTGGCCGCCGACCCCGGCACGGCGGTGTTCTGTGTCCGGCTCGCCGACCGGTTCGCCGACCACGGTCTGGTCGCCGTGGTCATCGCGGTGGAGTCGGCGGGCGCGCTGGACATCGACACCTGGCTGATGAGCTGCCGGGTGATCGGCCGGACCCTCGAGGACGAGGTTGCCGCGCTTGTTCTCGCCGAGGCCCGCCGCCGCGGCCTCGCCCGCGTGACCGGGCACTACCGGCCGTCGGCGAAGAACGTTCTGGTGGCCGGCCTCTACGAACGGCTTGGTTTCGAGCGGGTCGGGCGGGTCGACCCGGCGCCGGCGACGCTGCCGGCCGGGAGATCAGCCGGGGTGGTGCCCGCACCTCCGGACGGGATCACCTCGGCTGCGGAGACGACGTACTGGAGCCGTGATGCGCGGTCACCGTACCTGCCGCCTGGGCTCATCCGGGTCGTCGTGGCCGAGCCGTCCGGCGCCGTGGCCGGGCTGTCCCCCCAGGTGCTCCCCCAGCCGTGGCTGCGGGACCGCAAGACGGAAGAGGTGCCCCGCTGATGGTGCAGGAGCGACTGCGGCAGATCTTCGATGGCACGGCCGGCGATCAGGACACCCGGGATGCCTCCGACCTCGGGCTGTGGGAGATCCTGCAGGAGGACTGGCGCCGGCACTACAAATCGTTCGCCCACCCGGGCCTGCACGTGCTCGCCGTCTATCGCATCGGGCAGTGGCGGCGCACCCGGAGCCGGCCCGTCCGCGGGATCGTGACCGTCTTCTACAAGGTGGTCAACAAACTGATCATCCGTAACCTGTACGGGGCCGAGCTCGACGAGCAGGCGCGGCTCGGCCGCCGGGTCCACATCGGCCATCACCAGGCGATCCTCATCCCGCCGCATTGCGTGATCGGGGACGACTGCACCCTGCGGCACAACCTGACCATCGGCTACGCGAGCGGTACGGCGGACCCGCGGGACGTGCCGAAGGTCGGCAAGCGGATCGAACTCGCCCCCGGGATCCATCTCATCGGGGCGATCAGCATCGGCGACGACGCCAAGATCGGCCCGGGCTCGATCGTGATGACGGACGTGCCGGCGGGCTCGACCGTCTTCGCCGCTCCCGCGCGGGTGATGCGCCCGCCGGTGCGTTGAGACCGTCCGGGTGATGCGTCCGCCGGCACGCTGAGACCGCCGACGCGCCACTGCGGGATGTCGGCGACCGGCTCGTGGGATCGACTCGGTACGGTTTGAGGCCGGAACGCCGGTATCCGATTGGACCCGACCTGTGCCGTTGCCGAGATGGGGAGGACTCGCGGATGAAGGTGCTCGTGACGGGCACGGAGGGGTACCTGGGGTGCCTGCTCGCGCCCGAGCTGCTGCGCGATGGCCAGGAGGTCATCGGGGTGGACACCGGCTACTACAAGTACGGCTGGCTGTACCGCGGCGTCGACCGGACCCCGTTGACCCTTGACAAGGACCTCCGCCATCTCACGGTCGAGGACTTCGCGGGGGTCGACGCCGTCGTGCACATGGCGGAGCTGTCCAACGACCCGCTCGGCGCGCTCGCCCCGGACGTGACGTACAAGGTGAACCACGTCGGCTCGGTCCGGCTGGCGAAGCTGGCCAAGCAGGCCGGCGTCGAACGGTTCGTCTACATGTCCTCCTGCAGCGTCTACGGCGTCGCGACCGGTGCGGACGTCACCGAGGCCTCGCCGGTGAACCCGCAGACCCCCTACGCCGAGTGCAAGGTCTACGTGGAGCGTGACGTCGCCCCGCTGGCGGACGACACCTTCTCGCCGACCTTCCTGCGCAACGCCACCGCCTACGGTGCCTCCCCGCGGCAGCGCTTCGACATCGTGCTCAACAACCTGGCCGGGGTGGCCTGGACCACCGGCGAGATCGCGATGACCTCGGACGGCACCCCGTGGCGCCCGCTGGTCCACGGGCTCGACATCGCGAAGGCGATCCGCCTGGTGCTGACCGCACCGCGCGGCATCGTGCACAACCAGATCTTCAACGTCGGCGACAGCGAGCAGAACTACCAGGTGAAGGAGATCGCGGACGCGGTTGCCACGGTGTTCACCGGCTGCACGCTGAGTTTCGGTGACAACGGCAGCGACAACCGCAGCTACCGGGTGTCGTTCGACAAGATCGCCTCCACCCTGCCCGGCTTCTCCTGCGACTGGAACGCGCTCAGGGGCGCCCAGCAGCTGCACGACGTCTTCACCCGCATCCAGCTCGACAACGAGACGTTCACCGGCCGCGGGCACACCCGGCTCAAGCAGCTTCAGTACCTGATCCGTACCGGCCAGCTCGACGCCGACCTGTTCTGGGCCCACCCATGATCATTACGTCGACGCCGATCGCCGGGGTGATGATCGTCGATGTCGAGCCGTTCTCCGATGCCCGCGGCATGTTCGCGCGCACGTTCTGTGCCGGCGAGCTCGCCGCCGCGGGGCTCACGGTCGACGTCGCCCAGTGCAGCGTGGCCTACAACGCCTCCGCGGGCACCGTCCGCGGGATGCACTGGGCGGGGGAGCCGGTGCGGGAGACCAAGCTGGTGCGCTGCACCCGCGGCGCCCTGCTCGACGTCGTCGTCGATCCCCGCCCGGACTCGCCGACCTATCTGCGGCACGTGGCGGTGGAGCTCTCGGCCGACAACCATCGGGCGCTGTTCATCGACGCGGGCCTGGCGCACGGGTACCAGACGCTCGTCGACTCCACCGAGGCGACTTATCAGATGAACGTCCCGTTCACGCCGGGACACGACCGTGGGCTGCGCTTCGACGACCCGCGGCTGGGCATCGTCTGGCCGCTGCCCGTCTCGGTGATCTCCGACAAGGACCGTGCCTGGCCGCTGCTGGCCGGCGATGGTCCGGCCGGGGGCCAGGCCGGACCGTCCGGCGACGCCGTGCCACCCGGGTCTTCCGGCATTCAGCGTGATGTAGCTCACACATTTGGCGGGGTCGGCGCGACAGCCTGAATCCGTCGCCCCCGGTTCGGCCAACCGTCGGGCGAGGGCCCCGCTCCACCAGTGAAAATCAATGCTGGCAGGGAAAAGTGGGCGGGGCGTGGGG
>NZ_CDWRCK010000279.1:3465-5391 GCF_977927595.1 Frankia sp. CcWB3 | reverse complement strand
GGGATGAGGCGTGCGGTGTTGCGGGCGATCTCGGCGGCGAGGTCGGGGAGGATGTGGGTGTAGGTGTCGGCGGTGATCATGATCGTGGAGTGGCCGAGGAGTTCTTGGACTGCTTTGAGGTCGGCGCCGGCGGCGAGGGCGAGGGTGGCGGCGCCGTGGCGGAGGCCGTGGATGGTGATGGGGGGTAGGTCGGCTTCCTGGATGAGGGTGTGGAAGCGGTTGGTGAGGTGTTCGGGGTGGATGGGAGTGCCGTCGGGGTGGGTGAACGCGAGGCCGTTGTTCGGCCAGATGGTTCCGGCGGCGAGCCGGTTGGCGTGTGCGGCAGGTTTTCAGGACGGCGAGGGTGTCGGGGTCGAGGGAGATGACACGGTCCCCGGCGTCGGATTTCGGCTTGGCGAGTTGGGTGGCGTAGCCGATCTGGACGAACTGCCAGCGGATGGTGAGGGTTGCGTTGGTGACGTCGATATCGTCGATGTGGACGGCGACGGATTCACCGCGTCGGAGCCCCCGGTAGGCGATGAGGTGGAAGACAGGGTAGAGCGGGTCGCTATGGGCGTGGTCGAGGAACCGCCCGGTCTGCGCTGGGGTCCAGACCATGAGTGGAGCGTTCCCGATTTAGTAGACAGTTCCATTATGCGGCTTGTGGGTGCTCCCTGTCAAACTTGGCCTCGTACTCGACGGGCGTCATGTAATTGATCGTGGAATGTATCCTTCTGCGGTTGTAGTACGTCTCGACGTAGTCGAAGATGCCGGCGCGGAGCTGTTTCAGGACGGCGAAGGCGTGGAGGTGGACGAACTCCTTCTTCAGGGTCACCCAGAACGATTCCACGGCGGCGTTGTCAAAACATATACTGGTCCGCCCGACCGAGTTCCTGATCTTGTTTTTCTTGCAGAACTCGACGAAGTCGTGGCTGGTGTACTCGCTGCCGCGGTCGGGCAGCGACGAGGGCTCGACGGCCTGGACGGTCGTGATGTGCCTGCGGGGCCCGCGGGTGCACGCTGACCAGGCCCAGCTGGGCCATGAGCCGCTGGACCCGCTTGTAGGCGACCCGGACGCCCTGGCGGCGGAGGTCGGCGAAGATCCGCCGCACGCCGTACCGGCCGTGGTGCGCGTCGAAAATCGCCCGGATCTTCGTGGACAAGGTGATGTCGTCCCGCTCGCGTTTCGACGGTCCGCGGTTCTTCCAGGCGTAGTAGCCGGCGCGGGAGACGCCGAGTTTCCGGCACAGGTAGTCGACGGGGAACGTGTTCACACCGTCGGCGGGAGCAGGCTTCTTCGGGGCGTGGGCCGAGATGAACTCGAACCTCACTTCTGGTCGCTCGCGAAGAAGCTCGCGACTTTTTTTAAGAAAGAGCTGTCCATCTGCAGCTGTGCGTTCTTCTTCCGGAGCTCCTCGAGCTCGGCGTGCTCGGACACCGATAGCGGCCGCTCCCTGCCCTCGTCGGAATCCTTTTCTTTCTTCACCCAGTACCCCAAGCTCGTCTCGTTGATCCCAAGGCTCTTCGCCACCTCGGCGATCGTACGGTCCGAACCAAGGACGAGAGCGACCGCCTCGTCCTTGTACTCCTGGGTGAACTTCCTCCGCGTCGATCCCATCCCTGGATCTTCCTGGTAGTCAGTGGACTTTACGTCGACTGTCTACGAGATTGGGATCGCTTCATAGATCGCGCCGCTTCGCTTGCGGACATGCGTCAGTCCGTCCCCGGGCTTCACGAGTCCGGCGTTCACAAGCTTCGCGAGATTGCCAGGCGGACGGGCCGCGCCCGGCTCTTCGGCCACCGCTGGAGCGGAGAGCCCCAAGACGCGACGGAGGACATAATTCGGGGTGTCGACGAAGGGCGCAGCCTGATCCTGCAGGCACTTGAAGACCTCGTCGTCGATCTCGATCCGCGGGACCATGCCTGACTCCATCCTTTAAGGGGACG
>NZ_CDWRCK010000279.1:0-3074 GCF_977927595.1 Frankia sp. CcWB3 | reverse complement strand
TTTCATTTCGACTCCTAAGCACGGTACCACTTGAAGCCTGTGAGATCTGGAGTGAAAAAGTCAAGGGGCGACTGCTCAGATCGACCTTGCCGGCGGCGAGGGTTCATCCTGGATGGTCACCAGGTCTGGTGAGCAAGCCGGTCGCCCGGCCGCGCGGCAGGGTCACGCGACCCTGGTCACATCGAAGGGCGCGAGCTGGCTTCAGCGGTTGGCCGCGCGAACGACGTTCGGCGCATATTGTAGGTACGTACCTACCAGGGGGGTGATCGTGGTGACCATGGTCTCATCGCGAGAGTTCAACCGTGACGTGAGCGCGGTCAAGCGGGCTGCCGCCAGCGGTCCGGTGATCATTACGGATCACGGTCGGCCGTCACACGTCCTGCTGTCGTTCGCCGACTACCAGCGGCTCACCGGAACCGCGGGCAGCCTGGGAGACGCGTTCGTTCTGGAGGAGGAGATCGACTTCGAGCCCCTACAGCCGTGGGACTCGCTGCGCGAGGTCGACCTGTGAGCTTCCTACTCGACACCAACGTCATCTCCGAGCTCCGTAAGCCCGCGAAACGCCGCGAGGACCGCTTCAACGGCTGGGCCGCGGCCCTGTCACCATCGGATACCTTCCTCTCCGTCATCACCCTGCTAGAGCTGCGGGCTGGCATTGAGAACAAGCGACGGCACGATGCCCGACAGGCGGCCGTCCTGGACTCATGGCTCGATCAGAACGTGCTCCCGGCATACGCAGGCCGGCTGCTCGACGCCGATCAGGTCGTCGCCGGCTCGGCGGCGCGACTTCACGTGCCCGACCGGCGCCCAGCCCACGACGCGCTCATCGCCGCCACGGCCCAGGTGCACAGCCTCACGCTCGTCACCCGCAACGAGGCCGACTTCGCCGCCATGGGCGTCTCACTCGTCAACCCTTGGACCTCCCAGCTGTAAGCAGGTCCCGAAGCTGGGCGGCACAGAACCTCTGGCGGTAGGACCGGGCACACTCATGTCTTCGGCAGCGTGATCGGTCGCAACGGCACCACCTGAGGACCCTCTAACGGACCACGACCGAGGTGTCCTCCATAACGGCCCGAATCCGCGACATGAGACTTCGCACTTCTGGGATCATCGTGGTACCTGGATCTGATAGGACGTGGTTCCCCTGACCTGGAGGCGCAGAAGTGTCCGAAACCGCCAGATGTCCGGAAAAGTTGTTCTATCCCATAGATGATGTTCCGGTAGGTGCGGTCACCGCGCATCACCCCCGGTCAGGGCACGTGTCGTGACCGGACGGACAGTGATTTCAGGGCCAGCGACCAAGATCAAACGGTTTGGATGCTGGTACACAAGGTCCACCACGCTCCGTAGTCAGTCTCTAGCCTAGTCAAATAGGTTATATCCATCAGTTGGGTTAGTCTGCATCGCTCCGTAGGTGCAGGTCAGGTGCAGGTCAGGTCAGCGGGCCTGGGAAGCCGGTTCGTACAATGCCGGGCTTCCCGATCTCACCGGCTCCAACGGTGACTGCCGGTTCCGAGCTCGGGTCGCCTGGCGTCG
This sequence comes from Frankia sp. CcWB3, assembly GCF_977927595.1. Classification (NCBI taxonomy): domain Bacteria; kingdom Bacillati; phylum Actinomycetota; class Actinomycetes; order Frankiales; family Frankiaceae; genus Frankia; species Frankia sp. CcWB3. The sequence goes on along the minus strand of NZ_CDWRCK010000279.1, from coordinate 1,538 downwards.
GTGCTTGTCGCCCGAGTGTCTGTCTGCCGGGCGCCGAACAGGCGGGCGAAGTTTGGCAGTCTCGCGAGTTCATACCGGATCTTGTCTCAAAGATCTTGACAGGTTTCCGCTGGCCTTGCCGGATTTCGTGGTCGTGCGACCGCGGAACCTGACACATTAGGTCGGCGGCGGGGTCTCCCGGGGCTGGGGAAGTGACTTCAACAATCCCGACCCTGCCGGGTGACCCCGTTGCTTGTGCGTGCACCCCATTTCCCGTCACGGTCCGTCATCCTGACCGGGCGCAGCCCACCACCAGCCTTGACTATCACCCCTGCGCTCTGACCTGCGATTATGATTTCTCCCCAGCCCTGAGCTCCTCCTCGGAGCAGCCTTCAACCCCCTTGACTCCAAGAGCACTCGACGCCGCGCCTCAGAAAAGCGACAACGATCCATGATCACCATCCTTACCAGGAGACAGGTCGAGACGCGATGAATGGCGAGCAGATCCTCACAGTGCACGAAGCTGCGCGCTCCTGGCAGCCGAACGAGAACGCTGCCGAAGCCCTGGCGCACACCGTCGAATGGCTCACCTGCTTCCAGGTCTGCACACCCCGGGCCGAGAGGTACGCCACGCTTTCGGCCTGGGTATACCCTCTGGCCCCGCTGCCGGAGCTGGAACTCGCTTACGACATCCACGCCTTCTTCCGGATCTACGACGACTTCACTGACGATCTCGTGGCGGACATCAGCCGCATCAACGTCATCAGCGCGGAGCTCACCGGGATTCTCTACGGGAGACCCGCGAAGTCCCCCATGGGGATGATCTTCCATGACCTGTGGGCGCGGCAGATCGCCAGCTCGCCGGACCAGTGGGTGGCTCGGGTCAGCGAGCACTGGGAATGGTACTTCAACACGCAGGCCACTTATGCGGCGATGCGGGACCGGCGGATGGACACGACGGTCGAAGAGTACTTGGAACTACGCTTGGGAAACGGCGCGGTGCCGCTGTGCCTGGTGTTCGGCGAGAAGATGAATTTCACCTATCTGGCGCCGCACATCCACCACTGTACCCAGCTGCGACTGCTGCGCAGGCTGGCCAGCGACATCATCGTGTACTGCAACGACGTCTACTCCTCGGTCCGCGACGCGAAGCGTGACGACCCGCGCAACCTGATCGCGATCATCCGCGACCAGGACGGCTGCGATTGGCAAGAGGCAAGAGCCCGTTGCGAGCAGGAGATGCGGACGCTCGACCAGTCGATACACACCACAAAGCAGCGCCTTGACACGGCCTTCGACGTGCTGCAGTTCACCGACGCAGAACGCGCCCAGGTCCGGATGGGTGCGAGGATCGTCGACGACTGGAACTGGGGTTACCAGGTGTGGGCCGCCGTCAACGAACTGTTGATGGATACGGATCCGCCGCGCGAGGAGATCTCTCGCATGCTGACCTCGCCGCAGGCGGTCTGACGGCGCGTCGGAAACAAAAGAGTAGCGCCCGGGAGCGATTCCCGGGCGCCGCTCGGCGGTACGTCAGCCGACCGTGAACCCCTAGGGCC
>NZ_CDWRCK010000278.1:0-5003 GCF_977927595.1 Frankia sp. CcWB3 | reverse complement strand
GGACCGGGTCGGGACGCAGCGCCGGGAAGTCGTTGGTGAACACGTAGGTACCGGAGTAGGAGGGGTTGCGTTCACCGCCGGCCCGGAGGTTGCCCGGGCAGAGGTCGCATAGAGGATCATGGGCGACCGCGGCCGGCACCGGCGGTGGTTCCTGACCGCCGTGCCACGGTCGCCGCGTCCGCCCCGGCGAGACCAGAACCCAACGGCCGGTGAGCGGGTTGAACCGCCGATGCGTGATGTCGTCCATCGCGACGAAGCCTGCCATGGGCGGCGACCGCGGCAAACGCGCTGCCGGGACGGCCGGGGGTGATCCCCGTTACCACGGAACCGGGGTGTGACGAGGGGCGACGCGGGGCAACGAGGGGCAACGAGGGGCGGCGGGACGTAACGAGGCGTGGCGAATCGTGACGGGGCGCGACGAGGCATGACGGCCAGCCCGTCGCGGCGCCGCCGGGTTCCGGGAACCTCATGTTGAGTTCAACTTCAACACCATAGTCTGCGGGCATGCTTCCTACCGATCTGATGACCGTGGGTGAGCTCTCGCAACGAAGTGGCTTCGCCGCGTCGGCGCTGCGCTTCTACGAACAGCGGGGCCTGCTCACCGCCACCCGGACCTCGGGTGGGCAGCGCCGGTACGAGCGCCATGTCCTGCGGCGGCTGGCGTTCATCCGCGCCGCCACCGCGGTCGGGCTCAGTCTCGACGAGGTGCGGGAGACCCTGTCGTCGCTGCCCGAGTCGCGCACGCCGACCAAGGCGGACTGGTCCGCGGTCTCGCGGCGGTGGCGCGGCCGGCTGGACGACGAGATCGCGGCTCTGGTCGCGCTGCGTGACGGACTCGACTCGTGCATCGGCTGCGGCTGCCTGTCGCTGCTTCGCTGCCGCATCTCGAATCCGCACGACCGGATCGCCGAGCTGGGGCCGGGCGCCCGCGCGCTGCCGGCCGCGCTGCGCCGGACCCGCAACCCCCTCGATCGGTGCGGTCAGCCCGTCCGATAGGACATCCGCGATAGGACAGACGCGACGGCACGCGGGTGGCGGTCCATCGCCGGACCGACATGAGCCAGATCCGGGACGCCGGACCGAGACGCCGGACCAGGACGCCTGGATCCGGGACGAGGAGGGGTAGTGGGAGACACATTCGGCATATTCCAACCGGGTGCCAGCAACGGCGAGCCGAGGAGCGGGCGCAGCCAGACGGGCAGCCAGACGGTCGGTACGGATCCCGTCTCCGGGCTGCCCAGCCGGGTCTCGGCGCACCGTTCGCCCGACACGCCGCCGGACGGTCCCGGTCCGGTGCGGGCCCGTCGCCGCCGCCCGTTAATCGTCGGCATCGGTGGCAGCAGCCGGGCGAACTCCACCACCCACCAGGCCCTGGCGACGGTGCTGGCGATGATGGGGCAGGCCGGCGCGGAGACGATGCTGCTCGGTGCGGCGGACCTGGACCTGCCGATGTACGCGCCGGAACGCCAGGAACGTCCCGCCGCGGCGCTGCGCCTCCTCGCCGCCGTCGAACGGGCCACGGCCTCGTGATCGCGACTCCCGGTTACCACGGCGGGATGTCGGGCCAGGTCAAGAACGCCCTGGACTATCTGGAGGACGCCCCGGCCCTACCTGGACGGCCGGGCGGTCGCACTGATCGTCGGAGCCCGGGGCACGCAGGCGGCCGGGACGACGCTGACGGCCCTGCGCTCGACGGTGCACGCCCTGCGCGGCTGGCCGACCCCGCTGGGAGTCACCCTGAACACCGCGGTGCCGCTCTTCGACCCGCACGGGCGAGTACTCGACCCAACCGTCGCGGCCCGCCTGGAGACCCTCGCCGACCAGATCATGGGGTTCACTTACGCCTGGCCCCAGGTGCTCTGAGGTGATCTGAGGTGATCTGACGCCGGGACGCGACCCCGCGCCGCGGCCCGTGCGGGTCCCGGCTAACCCGGGCGTATCCGTCCTGAGCAGGCAGGTCTACCGTGGCGGGGCCCGGCAGGGGACTGGAACACGGGACGCATGACGAGGCACGCACGACGAGGAGGCGGCACGGTGGGACGACGGCACGGGCTCCGGCGGCTCGCCGCGGCGGTTCTGGGCGCCGTGCTGGCGGGCACGCTCGCCGCGTGCGGTGGCGACTCGGACGGCGAAGCCACCGGCACCTCCTCGGCCGGATCGACGGTCAAGCTGATGATCATCGCCCCGGTGGGCACGTCCGGGACGAACTACCCGGAGATGGTGGCCGCCGCCCGGGCCGCCGTGCGCGGAGTCAACGCCCGGGGCGGGATCGCCGGCCACCGGGTCGAGCTCGTGCACTGCAACGAGAAGAACGACGCCGCCATGGCCAGGAAGTGCGCCCAGCAGGCGGTGGATCAGCACGTGCTCGCGGTCGTCAGCGAGGTCAGCGGCTCGGGCGGGATCATGCCCATCCTGGAGAACGCGGGGGTCCCGTCCATCGGTTCGGCCGGGATCTCGGCCGACGGATCCGAGCTCAGCTCCCCGATCAGCTACGTCATCAGCCCGCTGACCCTCTACCCCGCGGTCTGCCCGTCGTTGCTCGCCAAGGCGGGGGCCACCCGCCTCGGGCTGGTCGGCTACGACCTCAGCGCCAGCGACCGGCTCATCATCATGGCCGAGGGCGGCGCGAAGGCGGTAAACCGTCCGATCAATCCGAAGATCCGTATTCCGATCACGACGAGCGACTTCACCCCGGCGATCTCCCAGCTCACCCGGTCCGGTGCCGACGGAGCCGTGCTCGTCGTGTTCGACCAGGCCGCCTATGCGGTGATCTCCCAGGCCGGCCAGCGGGTCCGGACCTGCCACGCGGCCGGAACCCTCTCGCCGAAGTACCTGTCGACGCTCGGTCCGGCCGCGGACAACCTCGTGGTCGCGACCGCGTTCCCCGAGCTGAGCCAGGCCGGCCAGTTCCCGGAGGTCGCCCGGATAATCTCCGAACTGGACGCCGAGCAGGCCGGCGGGGACGCGGACGCGGCCCCCGCGCTGCGCACCACGACGACCACCACCGGCGCGTGGCTGTCCGTGCAGATCGCCGAGAAGGTGGGCAACAAGGTGTCCGGCGAGCTCACCGCCCGCACCCTGCTCGACCAGCTCAACCGGACCACCGACCTGGACCTGGGCGGCATCGTCCCGCGGCTGAACCTCACGGCGACGACGCCGATCCCCGGGGCGGAACGGATCTTCAACACCACGCTGCGGGGAGCCCGGTGGGACAGCGCGTCGAAGAGCTTCGTGCCGCTCGGCCCGGAGACCTACTCCGGCCTAGACATCCTGCGCCGGGCCGCCTCCTGACTCCGAGGCACACGCTGACCCGGGTCAGGCACGCGCTCGCGCTGACCCGGGTCAGACACGGGGGCCGCTGAGGGCGCCATCGCCGGAGTCCGCCGGCCGCCCGGGTGACAGATAGGCGCCGAGCAGGATCTCCCGGTCGGCACGGGCCTGGGCTGCGGTGCCCGACCAGGCGAGGGCCCCGTGCCGCAGGACGTGCACCCGATCGGCGATCGACAGGGCGCTGCGGACGTGCTGCTCGACGAGGATCACGGCGAGCCCGTCGTCCGCGGCGGCGCGCACCGCCGCCAGCAGACGGTCCACGACGCGCGGCGCGAGGCCCAGCGAGAGCTCGTCGGCGAGCAGAACCGTGGGCCGGCGCGCCAGGGCGCGCGCGAGGGTCACCATCTGCTGCTGCCCCCGGAGAGCAGCCCCGCCCGCCGGTCGAGGTGCTCGGCGAGCTCGGGGAAGACCGCGAGGGCGAGGTCCGGGTCGCATCGACCGACCCGGAGATTCTCCCGGACGGTGAGGTCCATGATGACCGAGCGTTCCTCGGGAACCAGGCTCAGGCCACGCCGGCACCGTTCGTGCAGCGCGGCGGTCGTCACGGCCCCGGCGAGCAGGACCTCGCCTCCCGCTGACGGGATCGCGCCGGCCAGCGCCAGCAGTGTCGTCGTCTTGCCGGCACCGTTCGGGCCGAGCAGGGTCACGACCTCGCCGGCGTGCACCTCCAGGTTGAGGTCGCGGACCACCGGGCCGTTGCCGTAGCCGGCGGACAGGCCCCGCGCCGCCAGCACCGCGGGGCCGGCCGCGAACCGGGCCGGGTCCGTCAACCGAGCCGGGACCGTCAACCGTGCCGGGACCGCCGCCTCCCCCAGGCAGGCGACCCGCACCCGGGGGTCGTCGCGCACCCGCTCCGGCGTCCCCTCGGCGATGCGCTCCCCGGCGTCCAGCACGACCACCCGGTCGCAGACCCCCATGACCACGTCCATGTCGTGTTCGTTGAGCAGGATGCCCAGCCCCCAGCCGTCGGCGAGCCGACGCAGCAGGCCCGCGACCTCCGTGCTCTCCGATTCGTCCAGCCCGGCGCACGGCTCGTCGAGCAGCAGCACGGCGGGGCGCGCCGCGACAGCCCGGGCGATGGCCAGCAGCCGACGGCGACCGTAGGGAAGCTCCGCCACGGTGCGCAGGAGATCGTCGCGCAGCCCGAAGGCGTCGACCGCGGCGACCGCGGCCGGCTCGAGCGGACGTCCCCGGGGGAACAGCAGGTCGGTGAGATAGGCGCGGGTGTCCCGGCGGTCGCTGGCCGCCTGAATGTTCTCGATGACCGTCAGATCGTCGAACAGCTCCAGGTTCTGGAACGACCGGCTGATGCCGACGCGGGCCCGCCGGTGCGCCGGCAGACGGTCCAGCCGGACGCCGCCCAACGTCATCGACGTGACCGAGGACGGGGTGTAACCGGTGATCGCGTCGATGACCGTCGTCTTGCCCGCGCCGTTCGGGCCGATCATCCCGACGATCTGACCGGGTTCCACCCGCAGGTCGACCGAGCGCACCGCGGTGACCGCGCCGAACCGGACCGTCAGACCCCGGACCGACAGGACGGCAGGCGCCGTAGGTGTGGCCGCGGCGCAGGCGGCGGGCGTGGCGCCGAGCAGGCGAGCCAGGCGGGCGGCATCGGAGCGGCGGCGGCGGGCGGTCGCGGCGGGCGTGGCGGGCGTGGAGCAGGTCGAGGG
>NZ_CDWRCK010000277.1:4490-5134 GCF_977927595.1 Frankia sp. CcWB3 | reverse complement strand
CAGGCCCGCCGGCTCGAGCGGAAACCCGCCTTTCAGCGCATCACGAGACCACCGTCGATCACCACCGACTGCCCGGTCATGTAAGCGGAGTCCGGACCGGCCATATAGGACACGAAGGCGGCCACCTCCTCGGGTATCTGCCCGCGGCCGAGCGGGATCCCGGCGGCGTACTGCTCGAGCGCCTGCCCCTTGCCGAGGCCCAGGTGGCCGCCGAGCTTTTCGGCGATGTCCGCGCCGTCCGCCGCGAGGCGCAACGCGATCGCCCGGCCGATAGTGAACTCCGATAGTGAACTCCGCCATGCCGCCATGCCGCCGTCGGCCATCAGCCCGTGGAAGCCGATCTGGCGGCAGACGTTGTACCGGCCGGCCCGGCACGGCGGGCACTGCCCGCAGCGGTAGATCGGTTCGCCCGTGGCCCGGTCGCCCACGACGACCGAACCGACACCATCGCCCCTGTCGACCACGGTGCCGCCTAACTCGTGCCCCAGGACGAGGGGGATCGACAAGCCGGTCAGCGGACGCGGCTCGGTGGGGAAGAAGAGCGGGCCGGCGAGCTCGGGCCGGATGGCTCCGACCGGCTGTGGCTCCGACCGGCTAACTCGGGCCGGGTGGTTCCAACCGGGTGTGGCTCCGAGCGGGTAACT
>NZ_CDWRCK010000277.1:0-4360 GCF_977927595.1 Frankia sp. CcWB3 | reverse complement strand
TGTGGCCGCGGCCGCCACGGCCAGTCCGGCCTATTCCTACCATCCACCCGCGCGGATTCCCGTGCATCCGCCCACATCATCCGCCGTCGTCCCACCTATTAACCCGGCGGGCTCATCGGATAACCCCCGAGGCCGTTTACGCTGCCCGCCGTCAACCCGCTGACGTGCGGGTTCCCGCCTGCCTCCAGGAATTTCCTTCGCGCCCCCTCAAACCGAGGGGTACTTTGGTGCGGCGACGTGGCATGACGCCCCCGAAGGAGCCCCTTTCGGGGTAGCATTCAAGACTACCCTCGGGCCTTCCGGCCGGGGGGAGCAGTATGTTCTTGGCATGGGAGCGACACCATTGACGACCGGCCGGAGCAAGGAGATAGGGGACGTAATGAAGTAACAAATACGTGATCGAGAGCATCATCACAGGTCACAGGCCTGTGGAGGGTTCGAAACGCGCAAGTTATTTCATTTCGACTCCATAACCTTTTCGATGTAGCCGGCAGCGGGCATCCGACGAAGACGGACGGCCAGCCTGGAGCGGAGCCGACGTGGCAGTGTGCCCACTTCACCCGCGACCGGATCATGGAAGGCATCACACAAAGGTGGTGTACGGCTGATCCCGGGACCGACCGCCCCTTCATGAATACACCGGTACGCGCCTGGTTGTCCGGGGGCGCCCATCCGGAGGTAGCTGGGTTATCGACGTGGATAGGGAGAGGAGCATAATGGGCCCAGTGGCATCGGATTCGATCCCGATGCAGGTGCGCCTGCATCGGACGATGACCCCTGCCGGCTTTGACCGCGCACCGGGACCATTCGTCGCCGATGGACAGCCGCCCGACTCTCGCACGCAGCGGGAGCGGGTCCGCCTGGCCCAGATCGAGTTGCTGGAGCTGAGCGCCCAGATGACGGCCCCCCATCTCCGGCGGCAGATCCTGCACATCTACTCCCTGCTGCGCAACGAACCGGTCGTCACGCCCGGCCCGCCGAAGCCGCCGCCCTTCCGCCTCACCCTGCGGGAGATGGAGGTGCTGACCCTCGTGGCCACTGGCTGCTCCAACGTCGAGGCGGCGGAGCACCTCACGATCCGCGCCGAGACCGTGAAGACCTACATGCGCAGCATCATGCGCAAGATGGGGGTCCGTAACCGTACGGCAGCCGTGCACGCCGCCCGGCAGAGCGGCCTGCTGGACTGAGCGGCCCGCTGGACCGAGGCGGCGCCGTAGCCCCCCAGCGAGACGACGCGCGGACCGTGACCAGGCGGCGGCATGGACCCGGCCCCGGACGGCTCACCAGCCGAGGAGATCCTCCGGCTGGTCGCGGAGGTAGCGGGCCATCGCGTCCCCGTGCTCACGGCACAGTGCGGCGGCGGTGTCGGCATCGCCGTCCCCCACCGCCTCGGCGATCCACCGGCACTGCTCCCAGGCCAGGGCGACGCTGGCGGGGTCGGGCAGGAACGGCCGCGAGGCCGGGTACTGCGACAGCGAGCCGAGCACGTCCTCGAAGAGCTGAAGGGTGGGGCTGCGGGCGATCTCGGCGAGCAGCACGCCCCACTGCGCCCGGGTCCGGGCATGGTCGCGGGCATCCCCACCGGCGGTGCCGTCAACGGCGGCGTTGACGGCACCGCCGACGGCGCTGTCGACGAAGGTCAGCAGCCGACCCCGCTCGGCCGGATCCGGATTGAGCGCGGCGAGCCGGGCTCAATCGGTGGTGATGAGGGCGTGGGTCGCGCTGAGGTCGGCGAACGAGGCCCGACGGGTGCGCAGGAAGACCGACGCCATGTGGGCGACCCCGGCCGCGTCCGGCCGCTGCCCGTACAGACCGCCGTGATGACCCCGGCGGACGGTGAGGATCCCCTCGGCCTGCAACAGCCGCACCGCCTGACGCAGCGACGGCCGGCTAACGCCGAGCCGGGCCAGCAGCTCGTTCTCCTGGCCGAGGTACAGGTCGCCGTCCTGCCGGCTGAGAATCTCCTCCCGCAGAACATGAGCGACCGCCGTCGCCGTGTTCACCGCGGCCACCCGTTCCATGCGTCCCTCCTCCCGAGCGTGACGCCTCCCGAGCATGACGCGAGCAACATCATACTTTCAGGTACCTGTGAGTTTCAGGTACCGAAGACAACACCGCCGGCGAGGAGTTCGAGACGGCGGGCCGAGCGGGCCGGGCGGGCAGCCCGACCGGGCAGCCCGTTACCCGAGCGGAGCGAGGCCGAGGTGCTCGCGCAGCGTCGTCCCCGAGTAGTCGGTGCGGAATACGCCGCGCTCCTGAAGCAGCGGCACGACCGTGTCGGCGAACTCATCCAGCCCGCCCGGGGTGATGTGCGGGACGAGGATGAACCCGTCGCTGGCGTCCTCCTGGACGAACTTGTTGATCGTCTCGGCTACAGTAGCGGCCGAACCGATGAACGACTGCCGTCCGGTGACCTCGATGACCACCTCGCGCAGCGAGAGCTTCTTCGCCTCGCCGAGCTCGCGCCACTGCCGGACGGTCGCCTGCCGGTCGTCGAACATCCGCACGCTGGCCCGGCCCTTCGAGATGGTGTTCTCCCCCGGTACCGGGTCGACCTCGGGCACCGGGCCGTCCGGGTCGTAGCCGGAGAGGTCGCGGTTCCAGAGCTGCTCGGCGAACAGGATCGCCGTCGCCCCGCTGACCTGCTGGCGCCGGATCACGCCGGCCCGTTCCCGCGCCTCGGCGTCGGTGTCGCCGAGGACGAAGGTCACCGCCGGCAGGACCACCAGTTGCTCGGGTCTGCGGCCGTGGCGGGCCAGGCGGCCCTTGATGTCGGCGTAGAAGGCCTGGCCCGCGTCGAACGTGCTGTGCCGACTGAAGATCGCGTCGGCGGACGAGGCGGCGAACTCGCGGCCGGCTCCCGAGTCGCCGGCCTGGAAGATGACCGGCCGGCCCTGCGGGCCGCGCGGCACGTTGAAGTGGCCGCTGATGTCGAAGAACGCGTCGTGCAGGTCGAACGCGCCCGGCCGCGGCGTCCGCAGGAAGACCCCGGACTCCTTGTCGGCCACGATCTCGTCGCCGTGCCAGGAGTCGAACAGCTCCCACGCCGTGCGCAGGAACCGCTCGGCGCGGGCGTAACGGTCCTCCTCCCGCAGGTAGCCACCGCGGCGGAAGTTCTCCCCCGTGAACGCGTCCCACGACGTGACCACATTCCACGCGGCCCGACCGGCGGAGAGATGGTCGAGGCTGGCGAACTGCCGGGCGACCTCGTAGGGCTCGTTGAATGTGGAATTGATGGTGCCGGCCAGCCCCAGCCGTTCGGTCACCGCGGCGAGCGCCGCGAGCACGGTGAAGGTATCCGGCCGGCCGACGACGTCGAGATCGTGGATGCGCCCGTTCTGCTCACGCAGGCGCAGCCCCTCGGCCAGGAAGAAGAAGTCGAACTTCGCCCGCTCCGCGGTCCGGGCCAGATGGGCGAAGGAGCTGAACTCGATCTGGCTGCCCGCCTGCGGATCACTCCACACCGTCGTGTTGTTCACTCCGGGAAAGTGCGCAGCCAGGTGGATCTGCTTGATCGGCCTGCTCATCGGGGGTCCTCCGGAATCCTGCGTGACGTCCGCCGCCGAGAGTCGGATCAACGATCAGACGGTGGCGTAACGGTTGGCGGGTCGCGGCAGGCCGAGGTGGCCGCGCAGAGTGGTGGCCTGGTAGGCGGTGCGGAAGGCGCCACGGTGGTGGAGTTCACCGACGAGCCCGCGGGTGATGGCTTCGAGGTCGTGGGGAAGGGCGGCCGGGCGTAGTCGGAACCCGGTCAGCCCGGTGGATCGCCAGTCGAGGAGAAGGTCGGCGAGGTCGCCGGGGGTACCGGCGAAGATCAGCGCGTCGGAGGTGTAGGGCTCACCGGCACGGGCATCGAGACGACCGCGCCGTTCGGCGGCCTGCTCCGCGGAGGCGTCGAGGAGAACGACGAGATCGGCGAAGACGTGCAGGGTGTCGTCGGCGCGTCCGGCCGCGGCCTGTTCGGCGCGGATCTCGCCGACGATCGCCCGGGCGTCGGCGGCGGTGTGCGGGGTGATGTAGGCGACGTCGGCGGCGCGGGCGGCGAGCCGGTAGGAAATGGTGCTGTGGCCCAGGGCGGTGACCAGCGGCTGGCCCTGGGGCGGACGGGGGACGATGGAGGGCCCGCGGACGGAGAACCAGCGGCCTTCGAAGTCGATGTAGTGCAGTTTGTCGCGGTCGATGAACCGTCCGGTGGCGGTGTCGCGGATCTCGGCGTCGTCTTCCCAGCTGTCCCACAGCCGGCGTAGGACCTCGGCGTAGTCGGCGGCCTCGTCGAACAGGTCGCTGATGACCGCCTGGGCCTGGGGGGTCTGGTAGTCGGCGATGGTGGGGAGGTCGCGTCGGCCGAGGTGGGGAGTTT
>NZ_CDWRCK010000276.1:3932-5196 GCF_977927595.1 Frankia sp. CcWB3 | reverse complement strand
GTCCCTCCCGCCCCTCCAGCAGGCCGTCCGTGGCGAGCAGGAGCGCCCAGTGCGGCCCGAGCTCGATCCGCACCTCCTCGGAGAGGTCGTTGTCGACGATGCCGAGAGCCGGGCCGACGACGTCGCCCGGCAGCGCCGACAGCCGCGGATGCAACAGCGCCGGCGGCGGATGACCGGCCAGCCGCATCCGCGCCGAGGTCCGGTCGGGAGCGATCGCGAGGGTGCACACCGTCGCAAAGATCTCGTCCTGTTCCCGCTCGCTCACCAGCACGCGTTGGAGATACCCGAGCCGGTCGGGTTCCGGAACACCGGCAAGGACCAACGTGCGCCACGCGATCCGCAGGCTCACCCCGAGCGCTGCCTCGTCCGGGCCGTGCCCGCAGACGTCGCCGAGCAGGACGTGGAGCGTGCCGTCCGCGGTGGACACCATGTCGTAGAAGTCCCCGCCGAGCAGGGACTGCTGCCGGCCGGGGCGGTACCGGGCGTCGTGGTGCAACCGGCCGTCGTCGATGAGCGGCCGGGGTAACAGGCCGCGTTCGAGGCGGGCCCGCTCGTCCGCCAGCAGCTCCGACTCCCGCAGCGCCTGCGCGGCGGTGTCGGCCCGCTTGCGCTCGATCGCGTACCGGACGGCCCGGACCAGGTCCCGCCCGTCGACCTGGCCCTTGACGAGGTAGTCTTGCGCGCCCGCGGCGACCGCCTGCGCCCCCCGGTACTCGTCAACCAGACCGGTGAGCACCACGACCGGCGCTCCCGCCTCGACCGTGAGCAACCGGCGCAGCGCCGACAGGCCCTCGCTGTCCGGCAGCCCTAGATCCAGCAGCACGCACGCGACGTGCTCGCTGCGACGGGCGGCTTCGGCCACCGTGCGCACCCGGGTCAGCTCGACCGGAGCGGAGGCCTCGTCGAGGAGCTCGGACACCAGATAGGCGTCGGCATCATCGTCCTCGACCAACAGCACAGGCCAGATCACTTCCACAGGATCAGCGTTCGGCGCCCGCATCGCGTTGCTCTCGGTCCCTGACACATCTCCTCGGCATTGCACGACACGAGGCCATACCGGCCCAACCCGGACCCGAAGCATGGCACGACCACAGCGCCCGTGCGCATCGGAACGCCGAACCGGAGTGGACCGCGGCCAAGAAGACCAGCCAGGAAGACGGAGCGCGACGGGCTCAGGAAAACCGGGCTCAGAAAGACATGGTGGGCCCACGGGAACGACGGCAGCCGCCAGGACAGATCAACGGGCGGCGGTGTGGCTATCAGC
>NZ_CDWRCK010000276.1:0-3785 GCF_977927595.1 Frankia sp. CcWB3 | reverse complement strand
CAGCGCGGCCCTGCGCGCCCTCCCTCCCTGGCGGGGTCTCACCCGGAACCGGCGCCGTGGGACGGCCCAGCAGGTACCAGCCCCACAGCCCGGCGGGCACCGGGGCCCGCACCGGCGCGCCGGGTACCTCCCGAGCGTCCATCACGTCGAGCAGGTGATCCCAGTAGCCCGTCAGGCGGGCCGCCAGGCTTCCACCGAACAGCCTGCTGTGCAGGAGGTGCGGATGCGGTCGGGTCGGAGCGTGGCGCATCGCATCGGAGAAGCGGTCGAGGAGATCCCGGCGCTCGTCGTCGGACAGCTCGGTCATCAGCTCACGCAGAAGTTCGTCCTCCAGCGTCGCATGTTCGACCATCAACGCGGCCAGATCCCGGCGCAAGTTCGCGACCGGCTCCGCGGGCCGGTTGAGGTCCCCCTGGACGTACTGTTCAATGCCGCGCATCACCGAGGAGCAGCGCCGCGCCAAGCGGCCCAGGTCCGCCACCCGCGCCCGGCCACCCACGACCCGGCGGGCCATCTCCGGGTAGACCACCGACTCCATCGCGCTCAGGTGTGCGGAGACGGCGGCCACGGCCGCGTCGCTGGCATGCAGCGCCTGCCGCGGGTCGGTCGACGGACCACCCACGTCACCGTGGGCGTCGGCGCTGCGCGAGAGCTCGATCAGACGGACGGCGTCCTGATGCGCGGCCTCCACCAAGGTCGCCAACGTCTCGGCCATGACCACCTCGCAGCCCATGGGCAGATACCCAGCGGAGAGCTACCGGAAGCCAAAGCTACGCCTATCCGACCCGGTCCGCATCTCGGCAGCCACCACGCAGCCGTAACCCGGTACCCACAAAAGGTGCCAGTCGCCTCGCTCCGCACCTGACTCTCAGACTTGGTCCCTGTGGTGTCCGGCCGTGGCTCCGCCGGACGGCACCGTCACCGGGCGAGGAACTCGTCGAGATCGGCGAGGAACCGCGTCTCATCCTCGACCACCAGGCCGCCGATGTCGGCGTGGCCGGGCGGACCCGGCTGCGCGAGCACAATCGAACCGGTACCGTGCCGGATGGTGAGCCGCCGCCCGAGCAGCGCGGCCAGTCGCATGGAAGCCGACCCGCAGGCCTCGTCCTCGGTGACGCCGTGCCTGCTGGCGAAGGCCCGGGCCCGCACGACCCCGCCCGGCTCATCCTCCCACGCCCAGAGCTGGGTCAGGTCCTCGCCGGGTGGACGGGGCAGGTCGAGCGCGTCGACTTGGCACGGGTCCGCAAGCATCTCATGCCACCAGTAAGGCACGGCGGCCAAGGCGCTGCGGACCCAGACCCGGCCCTGCTCCTGCCAGCTGACCGCCTCGCCGCCGGCCGGGCGGAGGATCTCCGGATGGCCACCGAGCAGCCGACCCAACAGCCAGGCCGATCCTACCAGGGCGTGTCCCGCCATGGGCAGCTCCCCGGCGGGCGTGAAGGTGGCCAGCTCCGCCAGCTCCGGGTCGTCGACGAAGACCGTGGCGGGGCAGCCTAGTCGGCGCGCGACGACGGACCGCTCCCGCGCGTCGGGCAGCAACTTCGCGGCGTCCAGCACCACGGCGAGCAGACTGCCGCCGGCGCCCGTCTCGTCGGCGAACACCCGAAGCGTGCGTACCTCGATCCCGATCACTCGATCCTCCCTGTGAGGTATCCCATACGCCGGACGTGTGTCTCACCCTTCGCGTGGCACCCCGCCGGCACAGTCGCCAGGCATCCGCGTCCACGGTGAAGCCTGGATCGCCTCCGGACGGCCGGCACCGACTTGTCACCATGAAGGTTCACCAGCGGGAAGGTCGTGGGAAATGCCGACAGGTGGACATGGACATGGATCGGCGGCAGGGAAGGAGGCAATGATGCGGGATGATGCGGTGCCGGGCGAAAGAGTACGCGACGAGACGGTACGCGAGAGCCGGGGACGCGACGATGACGGCGCGCACCCGGACGGCGGCGACCACGGCAGCCAGCATCCCGTCCGGGAGGTGCTGGGGGACGCCCTGGAGCAGGCGTCGGCCAACGCCCATAAGCTCGCCGGCGCGCTGACCCGTCCGGTCTCCCTGGTCCGGGTGGGTCGCAAACGACGCCAGGTGCCCCGCCCCGGACTACCGCGGACGCCGGACGGGCGCGTCATGGCCTGCGGCGTGTACAGCCATGGCCGGCGGGTCACCACGGACATCGACCAGGCCGACGCGCTGCGGTTGGCGCGGTCCGAACGCAGCGGGTTCGCCTGGCTCGGCCTGTTCGAGCCGAGCTACGAGCAGCTCACCGCGATCGCCGAGGAGTACAGGCTGGACAAGCTCGCGGTGGAGGACGCGGTCACCGGCCACCAGCGCCCCAAGCTCGAGCAATACGAGAACCACCTGTTCATGGTGCTCAAGACGACCAGTTACGTGGAGCACACCCAGATGACGAGCACCTCCGAGGTAGTCACCACCGGCGAAATCATGATCTTCCTCGGCGAGGACTTCGTCGTGACCGTGCGGCACGGCAGGCACGGGGAGATGACGAAGCTGCGCGGCCGGCTGGAGGCCAACCCGGAGATGCTCCGGCACGGCCCGACGGCCGTGCTGCACGCCATCTGCGACAGCATTGTGGATGACTACGTCCGCACCGTGGAAAGCATCCAGGCCGACGTCGACCAGATCGAGGTGGGGGTCTTCCATCGGGATCAGAAGCCGTCGACGGAAAGCGCCTACCAGATGAAACGCGAGCTTCTGGAGCTCAAGCACGCGGTGCTGCCGCTCGCGGGCCCGTTGCGTACCCTCACCACGGACGCCCCCACGATGGTCGACGTGGCGATGCGCCGTTACTTCCGGGACGTCGCCGACCACCTCGAGCAGGTCAGCGAGCGTATAGCTCACTTCGACGAGCTGCTTTCCTCCGTGCTCCAGGCGACGCTGACGCAGGTGACGATCGCACAGAACGAGGACATGCGACGGATCAGTGCCTGGGTGGCGATCGGCGCCGTCCCGACCGCCGTCGCCGGGATCTACGGGATGAACTTCGACCACATGCCGGAGCTTCGTCAGACGTGGGGCTACCCGGCCATCCTGGCCGTCATTACGACGATCTGCCTGTTCCTCTACCGTGCGTTCAAGCGCAACGGCTGGCTCTGACACCGACCTGCATGCTATGCGCGCAGGGACCACGACAATGACGGCAGATCCATAGTCCCTTTTTACTATCAGTTGGCTGACGCGACGTATCCGTACGATGGGTTACCCCTGGCCCGCCACGTCGGTTACCGTTACCAACCGTGTCGGAGCAACCGGGTCTCGTGCCAGCCGCTCGGTGCGGTCCCCGCCGATCCCCCCACCCGTCAGGGGACTCCATGACCTCGTCTGACCCCAAGAGTCATAAAACAGCCATCCTGCCTGATCGGGGCGATCTCATCGCGGAGCTCGCCGGCCGGCTGGAGGCCCTCGACGCGCTCCTCAACCGGCTGGAGGATGCCGAGCGGCAGGCCGCCGACGCCAGCGAGCATCTCATCCGGACCCGCCGGTGGCAGGAGGACACGGTCCGGACCATCCAGGAGGAGCGGGCTCGGATGCGCCAGCGCCAGCACGCCCTCGACGAGCTCGCCGGCCACGCCCGCGCCGCGGTCGAGGCGCTAGCGCACCATCGCTCGCTGCCCCGTGAGGTCCACGAGCTCGCGGTCGAGCTCCAGGTGCTCGATGCAGCGGGATTCCTCACCCGCCGCAGCTCCCGGTCCCGCTGAGGGGGGTGCACGCCCGACCTCGCCCGTCAACTACTTTAAGTAGTCAAAAGTCGCCCACGGGCCGAGGG
>NZ_CDWRCK010000275.1:4195-5275 GCF_977927595.1 Frankia sp. CcWB3 | reverse complement strand
CGCGTATTTGTTACTTCATTACGTCCCCTTTGCGGGGGTGGACACCGGCGGGCCACGTGTCGCGGAGAAAGGGACAGGCACACCGCTTGTAGATCACGGAGGTGTCTAAGTCTTCGTGGTCTGGAGTGCGGCGTGCCTGTTGGCGCATTGTCGCGCGCTGCGGCCGGTGTGGTGGGAGCCGGTGGCGTGTCGCGCGAGGGGATCTGGGAACGGCTGGCCGCGGTGCCGGATCACCGTTCGCGGCGGGGTCGGATCTACCCGCTGTCGTGCCTGGCGGCGGTGTGGCTGTGCGCGTTGACGGCGGCGGGGCATGATCGGGTGGCTGCGGTCACCGAGTGGCTGCGCGACACCACCAGCGTCGACAGCAAGAGCAACGAGACTACCGCGTTCCGCCCTCTGCTCGAACGCCTCGACCTGACGGGGAAGATCCTGACGTTCGACGCGATGCACACCGTGCGGGCCAACCTCGACTGGCTGGTCACCGAGAAGAATGCCCACTACTTTACCGTGATCAAGGGTAGCCAGCCGATGTTGAAAGACGTCCTGGCCGCCCTGCCCTGGGCCGACGTCCCGACCGGCGACACCACCCGTGACCACGGCCACGGCCGGGACGAGACCCGCACCCTCGAGGTCGCCACCGTCGCCGGCCTCGACTTCCCGCACGCCACCCAGGCGATCAGGATCCACCGCTGGCGCAAGGAGAAGGACAAGGCCCCGACCTGCGAGACCATCTACATGATCATCGGCGTCACCGCCGAACAGGCCGAACCCGCCCTGCTCGCCGACCTTGCCCGCGGCCATTGGCACATCGAGGTCAAGCAGCATTATGTCCGAGACATGACCTTCGGTGAAGACGCCAGCAGCAGCCGGACCGGCCGTGTCCCGGCAGCCCTCGCGATCTTCCGAGGCGCCGCGATCAACGCGATCCGCCGCGCTGGCTACCGCTACATCTCCTCCGGCCGCCGCGCCCACAAGAAAGCCACCGCCGCTCTCGAGCTCCATGGCTTCCCATGGCAAACCGGACAGACGGGAGACACCGCCGATTCCTGGACAGGTCACTCAGATCGCGAACATGCCGAA
>NZ_CDWRCK010000275.1:0-3989 GCF_977927595.1 Frankia sp. CcWB3 | reverse complement strand
CTCCGAAGCCTTGGTCGACCTTCTACGGGATGGCTCGCTGGCAGGGCGGACTGGAGAAGAAGCAGGCGTTCCTCGGGCGTCTCGTCGACATCGGCGCCGAACTGTTCGCTATCAGCGCGGCGGTCGTGCGGGCCCGGATGCTCGATGAGGAGGGCGAGCCGACTGCGATCGACCTGGCCGACCTGTTCTGCCGGCAGGGAGGAAGCCAGAGGAAGCCAGGGGTTCGGGTCCCCGGGCCCCTACCCAGCTGACACGCTCGCAGACCCGCGGGTCCGGCCCCCGTCGCTGCGCGAGAAGCAGGCGTGAAACGAAGTTTCGATACATCCTTGATAGGAAATGTCCATCCATCGTTCATTGGAACATTGTTCCGTGCGGCTAGGTTCGTGGACGTGACGATCAGGCCCAGTGAGCCGGCATGGCGAGCGTTGCTGACGCGCCACCTGGCACCCTTGCCGAACTGGTGCGGGGGCCGCCACGGTCGTCCATGCGTGCCTGAGTCCTGGGTCCCAGGGCCCCCAGGCAGCAAAGATCGCTCTAGCTCAAGATCTTTTGCTGCTCGCCCTCGGTTCGATCACCTACCCGAAGACTAGCTTCAACGACCCAACCCAAGCCGCCAACCTTGGAGCAGCGACATGCTAGCAGCGGGCCATTCAACAGTGCAGTCCTCTCGCGACGTCGATACCGCACTGCGCGCCTGGACCCAGCCCGGACAGCTATACCGCGGGCAGTTGCACTGCCACTCGACCGACTCGGACGGACTTCTGAGCGTCGAAGAAGTAATAGCTACATACCAGGCCGCCGGCCACAACTGGATCGTGCTTTCCGACCACTATGAAGCCACCTACGACTGGCGACTAGCCGACACCACGGCGTTCTCCTCCGAGGAGTTCACCGCGATCGTCGGTGCGGAACTAAGCTCCGCCGCCTGGACCGACCGTCACTGCTATTGGGTTACCGCCGCAGGGCTCCCACTGGACTTCGCCCCACCGCCGGACGACAGCCCCGCCGCCCACGTCGACGCCATCATGCGTGCCAAAGATGCCGGAGCATTTCTGGTGCTGCTACACCCCGGGCTCAACAACCTACCGCTCGGTGCCGCCGACACAATTTCTGGGCTTCATGCAGTCGACGCAGTCGAGATCTACAACCACAGCATGGCCACCATGTTGCCGCACGGTGCTGACGGCAGCTACTTTTACGACGGCCTACTCGAAGCCGGCCACCGACTCTTCGTCGACGCCAGCGACGACGCCCACTTTGAGCACCCCGACAGCCACGGTGGAGGCTGGCTACAAGTACGAGCCGAGCGCAACAGCCCGGACGCGATCATCCAATCGCTAAAGGCAGGGGCCTACTATGCAACCCAGGGTCCAGAAATCACCGCGATGTCGGTTCGCGGCAACCAGCTTGACGTCCATACCAGCCCGGCACGCGCAATCGTGCTCGCCGGCGGCGGAGACCAGTGGCTGAACATGCAACAACAGCTCCCGACCCCTCATGAGCAGATTACATCAGCCACATTTGATCTCAGTTCCTTTAGTGGCAAGTACTGCCGCGTTACCGTTGTCGCCCCCGATGGCCGCTGCGCCTGGAGTAATCCATTGTGGCCATAACGAGCTCTTCTTGAGGTCGGCGACGTCCTCACCGAGTGTCGTAGCTCGTATCTCCGCGTCTGATCTCGAGAAAGGCTATCTTCATGCGTGGACGTGTCGTCACCGCCGACGGGCGGGCCTGTCCCGGTGTGCTCGTCAGCGACGGCCGTACGGTCACCACCAGCGCGACGGACGGGACGTTCTCGCTGGCCGCGGCGGGGCCGTTCGTGTTCCTTACCCGCCCCGCCGGCTATGCCGCCGACCGCTGGTTCGCCCCGGCCGCCGAGGAGTCGGTGACGTTCACCCTCACCCCCGTCCCGGTTGCCTTCCCGTACCGGTTCGTGCACGTCTCCGACCTCCACCTCCGCGATCCGGCACTGGACCACACGCTGTTCTCACGGCCGGCGGAGCTGGGGTCGGCGCAGGCGTTGTCGGAGTTCCTCGCGAGGGTCACGGAACGCGCCGGGGAGGTGTCATCGGTGATCGTGACCGGTGACCTCACCGATTTCGGCAGCGATGAGGAGTTCGAGTTGCTGCGCGGGGCGGTGAGCACCAGCCCGCTGCCGGTACACCTGCTGCCCGGCAACCACGACCACATCGCGAACAACCCCGGGCTGTTCGACATGCGGATCACCCGCACCGGCTACCTCATGCATTCCGCCGATCCCGCCGGCTACGAACGTAACCTGGGCCCGCGCTGGTACTCGTTCGATCTGCCCGGGCTGCACGTGGTCGCGCTGGACTGGCTCACCCACGAACTCGGGCTCGACCACGAGGCGCAGGACGCCTGGCTACGCGCCGACCTGGCATCGATCCCGCCGCAAACCCCGTGGATCCTGCTGTCCCACGACCAGCCGTGGCGTTCCGTCCTGGACGGGCTGCCACGCCCCCCCGCCGCGACGTTCTCCGGGCACCGGCACGTCTCCCGGGTGGTCGAGGTCGACGGCACCCTGCACGTGAGCACCCCGACCGCGCTATTCGGGTCGCTGGACTACACCCCCCCGTCGTTCCGGGTCGTCACTTGGGACGGGCAGAAAATCACCCTGCATACCCGGGCGGTGGCACCCACAGGCCTGGAACGGTCCACCTTCGAGATACCCGACCCGCCCCGCCACCCACCGCACGCCGCCACGGCAGTGGTGCGCTGGCGCCACCAGCTGACCGGGGCCGGGCACCGGGCCCCGGCCCGCCTCGACGGCGACGAAGTAATCATCGGGGTCAGGCACGAGGACCGCCCCGCCGGAGCCGTCGAACTGCTCACCCTCGCGGACGGTTCCCGCCGCTGGCTGGCCGAGCTGGGTTCCTCAGTCAAAGGCACCCCGGCGGTCTTCGCCGATTCGGTGATCGCCGTCGAGGTGGTCGGCGACGTGGTGAGCCTGGACCGTGCCACCGGGACGGAACGCTGGCGGGTACCTTCCCCCGACCCGCTGCGGTTGTTCGCCTGGACCGACCCGGTGGTGGCCGGCGGGCTGGTCGTGGTCGGTGACCTCTCACACCTGCGCGCGCTGGACGCGGCGACCGGCGAACTGCGCTGGGAACGACACGACCTGGCCCCCTACCAGACCCTGGTCGGGCACGCGACCCCCCTCATCGCCGGGGACACCCTGATCGTCGGCAGCTGCCCGCTCCCCCGCGGGATGATCGGCCTCGACCTACACACCGGCAGCACCCGCTGGGGACCCGCCGGCGGCGACGGCGAACTCGCCGGCACACCCATCGGCACACCGTTGTACGACACCGAAAGCGCGGCACTGTACCTGCCCACACCCGGCCAGACGGTACGCCTCGATGTCACCAGCGGTAAGGCGAGATGGGCCACCGCGACCACCGCACCGTTCAACCCGGCCACCCCGGTAGCAACACCCTGGGGCCTCGCGGTCGCCGACGCCGGACGCGGAATCGCCCTGCTCGACTACGAAGACGGAACAACCCTCTGGCGCACCGACATCGACCCGGCCGGCCCGTTCGCCATGACCAGCTGCACCCGCACCCCACACCCCGTGTTCGCCCCACCCACCCTGCTCGGCGACACACTCGTACTCCCCGGCCTCGACGGCGTCCTACGCCTCCTGGACGCCCAATCCGGCCAGGCACGACACGAAACACCCCTCGGCGCCCCCATCGCCGCACCACTCACCACCGCCGGCGACCTGGCCATCGCCGTCACCGTGGACGGCACCGTCCTCGCCCTCGACACCAAAACCCTGACAACTCGGGCTGGTTCGCCACTGCCGAGCAGGCGTGAAACGAGGTTTCTATAAACATGATTTCTGTGATGCGTTTGTCGTGGCTGGCAACGTTCTGATTTGGCACCGCATTTAAGTCGAGCATTTTAGTGAGAGGGGTCTTCCATGTGTGGATGTGTGTTTGTCTTCGGCGGGCGAGCATGCCCCGGTG
>NZ_CDWRCK010000274.1:0-5074 GCF_977927595.1 Frankia sp. CcWB3 | reverse complement strand
ACCCCAACCACCCCGCCCGGCGCGGCCCACAGCCATGCCCGTGAACCGTCACCTACAGCAAGATCACTAAAGCAGGTGAATGTTTACCCTTCACCGTCCCCCCTTCGGCTTGTCGCCGCGCACCCCGTCCCACCGCACCGGCCTTACCAGCAGCTCAGACAGAGGCACAACCGACACCGGAACGCGATGGCGGTTCTTAGTATAACTACCTGCGCTTTGACCAACCGAAGAACCCGCTACCAGTCGATCAGCGGTGGGCACCGCCGAACTGGAGACCGACCACGCCGACGATGACGAGGATCAGCGAGGCGATCTTCACCGCGTTCATCGACTCGCCGAAGGCGGCCGCGCCAATGACGGCCATGGCCGCGGTGCCGGCCGCGGACCACACCGCGTAAGTGAAACCGATCTCCAGATGCTGCAATACTCGAGACACGAAAAAAAATGACAGTGGATAGCAGACACAGACCATCAGGGTCGGCCAGAGCCGAGTGAACCCGCTGGTCTCCCGGAGCGCCAGCGTTCCAGTGATCTCCAGCACTATAGCGACGATAAACTGCACGGTGATGGCCATACCCGGACGATATCGGCGCGCCGGATGGCCGTCACCCCGGCCAGGGAGTCCAACCCGTTCGACTCGTCGATCGGGTGGCGGTCATCAGTAGCGGGGTGCCGGCCCCGTGCCGGGCACTCGCCTCAGCGAGCAAGGCGGCCAGCCAGCCCAACGGGCCCAACGTCCACTCGGCGAGGGCTCCCTGGCAGGTAACCCGGTCCGAGCAGGTCCCTGCCACAGCTCGTCGACGACGGCGGATTCCAGCACCGGATGGTCGTCGTTCGCCGGGGAGAACGAGTCATCCGAGAAGACGTGCTGGTCGAGTTTACACAGCCAGTCGAGCATCGCGGGGGCGGCGGAACGGATGGCCGGGTCCTGCCCACCGTCCACCGTCACCCGCACCCGTGTGCTGTGCCGCGGGGCGCAGTCGGCGAACCAGCCGACGTCCTGCAACAGACTTCCCACGGCGGGTGTCCGTAGGCGGCACGGGACGGCGACGCCCCGGCGGCGGCCGGCCGGTCCTGCCCGGCGTCGTTCATCCCCCACAGGCCGCCGGAGGCGTGAGGATGCGACGAAGGAATCCCGCCACGGGTGCACCGCCAGCTCGCCGTACAGGGAGACGAACAGGGTGCCGGCGGGCCCGGCCGCGTCACCCTCGTGTACTACCGCCGGCACCTGATGTTCCGACCCTTCGTGACGAGTTTGTTCGGGTCGTCGGGTACGCCGAGCAGATCCACGTCGATGACGCTACGCCACCCCGTCAGCCTGCTACTCCTGCAGTGGCCCCGCCCGGTCGCCCGGTTCCCGGCGCCACCGCCGGACTTCACCGTCGACCGGCCCACCGTGCCGACGTTCCGCCACGTGCCGTCGCTGTAGTACTCCTGCAGTTGGACGGTGACGACCGCCCTGGTGACGTCGCAGTCGATGTTGACCCACCAGCCGTGTCCGGACGCCTCGTGAGCGGAACTGGAGACGTGTACGTAGTCGCCCCTGGTCTCGAAATAACACACCCGCGCGGATTTCGTGGTACCGGCTGGGGAACTCCTGTCCCGCAGGCCATCCGCGCCGGCCGCGGCGGCGACCGCGGAACCCGGGACGGGCGCGGGTACCGGCCCCGTCGACGCCGCGGTCGCCGCGGTCGCCGCGGTCACCGAGATCTGCGACGTTCCGATCAGCACGGTGCTCGCAATGCAGGATCCCACGGCGAGCCTACGAAGAGAGTGACGCACAAGCGCACCTCCGAATCGGCTCGGGCAGCGGAAAGAAAACCGCGTGCCCGGGGCGGAAATTGACGACACGCACGGCACCGGTCCCACCGGTCACATTCGGTTCCGGGCGTCATAAAAAATTGCATCGCCGCCATGCCACGTCAAGCAGGCGGCCGTCCACCCGACCCGTGTCGGACTCTACCGGTCGCCGACGGAAATCTTTTCCACATGGCAGGCGAAAACGACTCGCGCAGGCGTTTCTACTTCAGCCCGGCGGTAATCGTCTCGACGCCGCGCACGGCGCCGGTGGCGTCGCTGCCGCCGTGGGCGTAGAACGCTTACGGCCGGTCGGCCGACCGCCGCGCTCCTGTCGGTCTGGAGCGATCCCGCTTCCGTGGACCGGGGGTGTGAGACAGCTACGCCGAGGCCCAGCGAGCAGGACGTTCCCGCTCGGATCACACCGGCGCCCACCAGCCGGGATACACCACATCCGGTTCCCCGGGCCGGTACATTACGGCCATCGTGTCCAACATGCGCGGTCCAGGCAATGCACCACGGCGGCTCGACTGGCCGCTCGGCGGCGTACACCGGGTCCCGGCGGTCCCGCTGTCTCTGCTGTCTCTGCTGTCTCCGACGCTCCCCGGCGAGGCACCCAGCCCGATGAGTACGCCCGCGCGGGGCGGCCGCCATCCCGTCGGCCCGTCCGGCCGCCCGCCGGCAGCCGCCCCGCAGGCCGGCTCCACCTGACGGACCGAACGATCCATGTTGCTCTTCATCCCGCTGGCCCTGTGCGCCGCGTTCCTGCTCGCGTCGTCCGCGGCTCTGCAACAACGCGCCGCCGGACGCAGCCGGTTCGCCGCCCGTGACGACCGGGCGCACGCGCTGCCCGGGATGGGGCATCTGGTCGACCTGGCACGCGAGCCTATGTGGCTGCTGGGCTGGCTGACGAACGTCGCCGGGTTCTTCACCCAGGCGCTCGCCCTGCACCTTGGTTCCCTCGCCGAGGTGCAGCCCCTCATGGTCACCCAGTTACTGTTCGCGCTCCCGCTGGGCCTGGCCCGCACCCATCTGCGGATGGCGCGGGGAGCATGGTGGGCGGCGGCATCGATCTGCGTAGGCCTCGCGCTGCTCCTCACGGTCCAGGGACGCCTCCCCGCCCATGCGCCCCTGGACGAATACCGGCTGGTGCTGACCATCCTCGCGATCATTGCCCTCGCGGCGACACTGACGGTGTTCTCCCGCGGCCGGCGACCAGCGATGCGTGCGGCGATGCTCGGAGTCGGCGCCGGGCTGTTCTTCGCGCTGAGCGCCCTGCTGATGAAGCAGGCCACCGACGAGACCCTGAACGAGGGGATCGGTACCACCGCGACCCACTGGTTCGCCTACGCCTTGGGCGGAGTCACAATAGCCAGCCTCGTACTCGGGCAGATGGCGTTCGCCGTGGGTCCGCTCGCACCGACCGTCACCGCCATGAACATCACCAATCCGACGGTCTCCTACGCCCTCGCCGTGCTCGTCTTCGGGGTACCCGCCCCGGACACCCCCGGGGTTATCACGGGTGTCACGGTGGCGGCCCTGCTGGTCGTGGGCGGGGTCGTCCTGCTCGCCCGCTCGCCCGCCCTGCCACGCCCCACCCGTCGCCTGCCTGACGTCTCTCGCCACGACGCCCCTCGCCACGACGCTCCCGCCCCGATGCCCCCGTCCTGATGCCCGTCCTGGCGGGCGACGAGGTCGACAGGCTCCGGGGGACCGCCGCGGTCGCTCCGCCCGGTGGCGGCCGACGCGGGGGCAGACCCGGGGGGATCCGGGGAGCCGGCATGGGAACACCGTCCGCACCGTTGCGCTGGACCACCCGATGCGCCATCGCGGGCGGTGGGCCGGCGGGGATGATGCTCGGTCTGCTGCTGGCCCGCGCGGGGGTAGACGTCATCGTGCTGGAGAAGCACGCCGATTTCGCCCGTGACTTCCGCGGTGACACGATTCACCCGTCCACGATGGCAGTGATGGCGGAGTTGGGCCTGCTGACGGACTTCCTTCGCCTCCCGCACACCCGGGCCGCCACGCTGGCTTTGGATATGGCGGGCCGGCGCCGGACCGTTGTGGACTTCCGGCACCTGCGGACGCCCTGCCCGTTCATCGCCCTGATGCCTCAGTGGGACTTTCTCACGTTTCTGGCCGAGCGGACCGCCTCCTATCCGACGTTCCGCCTGGCGATGAGCACCGAGGCAACCGACCTGGTCCGGGCGAACGGACGGGTCGTGGGCGTACGCGCGGCTGGCCCCCTCGGGGAGGTCGAGATCCGGGCGGATCTGACGGTGGCTGCCGACGGCCGGCGCTCGACCTTGCGGTCCCGTGCCGGCCTGCCGGTGCGGGAGCACGGCGCTCCCTTCGACGTCCTCTGGTTCCGGCTGCCGAAAGACATGGGCGACGGGTCCGCGAGCGGCCGCCGGGCGGCGAGGGACGGGAACGGGAACGAGGAGGGGAACGGGCATGGGGAGGAAAAGGGGAACGAGCGTGGGGAGGAGGGAAACGGGGACGGATTCACCCTGGCGCACCTCCGCAAGGGCCACGCCCTGATCACCCTGGATCGACGCGACTACTGGCAGTGCGGCATGGTGGTCCGGAAGGGGTCGGCGCAGCGGCAGCCGAAGACGGCCGGCGGGCTGGCGGCGTTCCGTGCGCGGATCATCGCCGCGGCGCCGGCGCTGTCCAGTGCCGTCGACGACCTCACCGACTGGGACCAGGTGAAGACCCTGGTGGTGCAGGTCGACCGGCTTCGCCGATGGTTCCAGCCGGGTCTGCTCTGCATCGGCGATGCCGCCCACGCGATGTCCCCGGCGGGCGGTGTCGGGGTGAACTACGCCGTCCAGGACGCGGTGGCGACGGCGAACCTGATGGCCGCGACGCTGCGGGCCGGGCCGCCCGAGCCGGCCGAGCTGCGGCGGGTGCAGCGCCGGCGGACCTGGCCGGTCGTACTCATGCAGATGATCCAGGTCCGGCAGGGCGCCTTCCTGGTGCGCCTGCTGGGTGATGACGAGCGGCCGGCGCACGGCGGCAGCCCGTCACGCCGGGTCACGCGTGCCCCCATGACGAACGCGGTGGCGAACGCGACGGCAAGAACGGTGACGGGGGCGGTGCGGGCCGGGATGTCCAACCTGGTGACAGCCATGATGTCCCATGGGGTGACCGCCACGGCGGCGCCGCGGATCAGACGGGTGCTCGGGCGGGTCATCGGCATCGGATTCCGGCCCGAACACGTCCGCACCCCCGACGTGTTCGCCAAGAATACCGGGTACGCCAAGAATACCGGCTC
>NZ_CDWRCK010000273.1:0-5091 GCF_977927595.1 Frankia sp. CcWB3 | reverse complement strand
CAGGCCCTAGCGTCGCCAAGGTGTCCGACACCGTGAAGACCACCGTCTCACCGGACATACCGGCATCCCCGGGCGTACCGGCGCCGACCGCCTCCGGGCTCGCGCCGGGGTGCGCGGTGCCACTGGGCGTGACCTGGGACGGGTCCGGGGTGAACATCGCTGTCGTCGCCCCCGGGGCCGAGGCGGTCGACTTCTGCCTGTTCGATGCCGACGGCCGCGAGACACGCCATCGACTTCCGGAGCGTGACGGCGGGGCGTGGCATGGCTATCTGGCCGGCGTCCGCCCCGGTCAGCGTTACGGCCTGCGGGCACACGGTCCCTACGACCCGGAGCGGGGCCAGCGGTACAACCCGGCGAAGCTGCTGGTCGACCCCTACGCCCGATTGGTAGCCGGGACGCTGCGCACGGACCCGGCGATCTACGGGTTCGGTGGCGGCGACCCCTACGGCTTCGAACCGGACCCGCGGGACTCCGCACCGTTCGTGCCCCGCTGCGTCGTGACCGGGCCCGGGCGGGCGCAGCGGGGCCCCGCCGGGACCAGGGACTCCGGATTCGGGGACCTCGGGATCGGGGACCCCAGATCCGGGAGTGGCGGTTCGACGGGTCACGGCGTACATCCGGGCGTACATCCGGCGGACAACCGGCCCACCATCCCCTGGTCGGACACGATCATCTACGAGGCGCACGTACGCGGGCTCACGAAACGTCACCCGGGCCTGCCGCTACGGTTACGCGGGACGTACGCCGGGCTCGGCCACCCGAGCGTCCTGGCGCACCTGCGCCGGCTCGGCGTCACCGCGATCGAACTGCTGCCGGTGCACGCCTCGGTCTCCGAACCGGCCCTGCTCGAGCGCGGAAAAATCAACTACTGGGCCTACAACACCCTGGCCTTCTTCGCCCCTCATGCCGGGTACGCGGCCACCGACGACCCGATCGGCGAATTCCAGGCGATGGTCGTCGCCCTGCACGCCGCCGGCATCGAGGTGATCCTCGACGTCGTCTACAACCACAGCGCCGAGGGCAGCGAGCGGGGCCCGACGCTGTTCCTGCGCGGCCTGGACAACACGACCTATTACCGGGTAGAGCCGATGGATCCCCGGCGCTACCGTGACGTGACCGGCTGCGGCAACACCCTCAACACGTCCTCACCGCACGTCGTGCGGCTGATCTGCGACTCGCTGCGGTACTGGGTGACGGAGATGGGCGTCGACGGGTTCCGGTTCGATCTCGCCACCGCGCTCGCCCGCAATCCCGACGCCTTCGACCCCGCGGCAAGCCTGCTGACCGCCATCCACGCCGACCCGATCCTCGCCACGGTGAAGCTGATCGCCGAGCCGTGGGACGTCGGCTGGGGCGGGTACCAGGTGGGGGGGTTCCCGGCCCCCTGGGCGGAGTGGAACGGGCGGTTCCGCGACACCGTGCGCGACGTGTGGAACAGGCACACCAGCGGCGTCGCCGATCTGGGCTATCGGGTGTCCGGCTCGTCGGACCTGTTCGAGCACGGCGGCCGACGCCCCTGGGCATCGATCAACTTCGTCACCGCCCACGACGGCTTTCCCCTGGCCGACCTGGTCTCCTACAACGAGAAGCACAACGAGGCCAACGGCGAGGGCAACCGGGACGGCGAGGCGGACAACCGCTCGGCGAACTACGGGGTGGAGGGCGCGACCGACGACCCGGTGATCCTGACCATCCGCCGCCGGGTGCGCCGGGGACTGATCACGACGCTGCTGCTGTCCACGGGCGTCCCGATGCTGCTCGCCGGCGACGAGTTCGGTCGCTCGCAGGGCGGCAACAACAACGCCTACTGCCAGGACAACGCGGTGTCCTGGCTCGATTGGCCGACCGACCTCGCCGGATCGGTGGACGTCGCGGAGCCGGACCACGCCTACCCCGACCCGGCCGGCCCCGACCCGGCGCTGTGCCGGCTGGTGGGCGGGTTGGCGGCACTGCGCTCCGCCGAGCCCGTGCTGCGCCGGGGGCGGTTCTTCCACGGCGGCCAGTCGGCACCCGGGCGACTCGCGGACATCACCTGGTTCCGTGCGGACGGGGCGGTGATGTCGGTGGCGGACTGGAACGCCCCGCGGGTCGCGACGCTCGTGGCCCATGTCGCCGGCAGCCCCGTCGCTGAGGATCCTGCCGGCGGGCGGGGGACGCACGATCGACCGGCCCACGGCACTGGCCTGGTGTACGTGTTCCATCCGGATCGCGGCGACACCGTCGTCACCCTGCCCGGTGCCCCCTGGGCGGCCCGCCACGACCTGCTGCTCAATACCGCCGACGACGATCTCGCCGGATTCCCGGCGACCGTCGCGGTACCGGGAACCAGCTATGCCGGCGGCGAGTCCCTGACCGTGCTGGGCCACAGCGTGCTCGTCCTACGAGCCCATCCCCCCGGCACGGCGGCTTCGCCGCGGTGCGGGGACCCCTAGGGGTTGGTAACCAGGCCCAGTTCGGTGATGCTCGCGGTGAGTGCGTGCCGGGGCAGCACCCGCACCGTGTAACCGAAGGGTCCGGTGCGCCCGAGCGGGATGGTGCCCTCGTAGCGGTGACCGCCCTCCCCTTCGCCAACCGGCTGCAGGAACAGCGTCGAAGGATCCAGGATCCGGTCGGTCTGGTCGATCCGGCCGTAGGAGGCGAGGACGTCGACGTCTTCGAGGGCCAGCTCACCGAGGTCGATCGTGGCCCGCACCACCAGCGACTGGCCCACCTGAGGGGTGTCACCGAGACCAGCGGAGTCGACGTTGAGCACGCGGACCCCGGGCCACGCGGCCTGCACCCGGCTCTTCCAGGCGGCCAGGTCCCGGGCCCCGGCGAAGCCGCCGGCGGCGGCGGCCCGGGCCGAGACACCGGCCGGCACGTAGTATCGCTCGACATACTCCTGGACCATGCGGCTGGCCAGGACCTGGGGACCGAGAGCCGACAGGGTGTGCTTGACCATCGCGGCCCAGCGCCGCGGGATGCCGTCGCCGGGCTCCGAGTCGTAGAAGCGGGGGGCGACGGTGTTCTCCAACAGGTCGTACAAGGCGACGGACTCGATGTCATCGCGCCGGTCGGGGTCCTCGACCCCGTCCGCGGTCGGGATCGCCCAGCCGTTCTGGCCGTCGAACATCTCGTCCCACCAGCCGTCCCGGATGGACAGGTTCAGGCAGCCGTTCAGCGCGGCCTTCATCCCCGACGTGCCGCACGCCTCCAGCGGACGCAGCGGGTTGTTCAGCCAGACGTCCGATCCGGAGTACAGGAAGCGCGCCATCCCGATGTCGTAGTCGGGGAGGAAGACGATGCGCGACCGCACGGCCGGGTCGTCGGAGAACTGGACGATCTGCTGGACGAGCTGCTTGCCACCATCGTCGGCAGGGTGCGCCTTGCCGGCGATGACCATCTGGATCGGCCGCTGCGGGTGCAGCAGCAGCCGGCGCAGCCGGTCACGGTCCCGCAGCATGAGGGTCAGCCTCTTGTAGGACGGCACGCGCCGGGCGAAACCGATCGTGAGGATGTCCGGATCGAAAACCGACTCCACCCACTCCAGCTCACCGGGTGCCGCGCCGCGCTCGAGCCAGGAGGCCCGCAGCCGGCGGCGGACCTCGGTGACGAGGCGTTCCCGCAACTGCCGCCGGGCGGCCCACACGACCTCGTCGGGCAACGCGGAGATCTTCTCGAATCCGGCCGCGTCGTCGGAAAGCAGGCCCGGGCCGGGCTCGCGGTCAGCAAGCTCGATGATGGGCCGGGACACCCAGGTCGGGGCGTGCACCCCGTTGGTCACCGAGCCGATCGGGACCTCGGCGGTGTCGAAACCGGGCCACAGCCCCGCGAACATCTCCCGGCTGACGATGCCGTGCAGCTTGCTGACGCCGTTCGAACGCTGCGCGAGCCGCAGACCCATGTGGGCCATGTTGAAGACGTTGGGGTCGGCCTCCACCCCGAGCTGCAGGATCCGCTCGACCGGCACACCGGGCCAGCCGTTGTCCCCGCCGAAATGGCGGGCGACCAGGCTGCGAGGGAACCGGTCGATGCCGGCGGGGACGGGGGTGTGGGTGGTGAACAGCGTGCCGGCGCGGGCGGCTTGGAGCGCCTCGTCGAAGCTGAGCCCGTTCTCGACGAGCTCCCGGATCCGCTCCAGGCCGAGGAAGCCCGCGTGCCCCTCGTTGGTGTGGTACACCTCGGGCTCCGGAGTCCCGGTCACCGCGGCGTAGGCGCGCAGCGCACGGACACCCCCGATGCCCAGCAGCATCTCCTGGAGCAGCCGGTGGTCGGTCCCGCCGCCGTAGAGCCGGTCGGTCACCCCCCGCTCGGCCGGCTGGTTGTCCTCGACGTCCGAGTCGAGCAGCAGCAGCGGGACCCGTCCGACCTGCGCCTTCCAGATCTGCGCGTGCAGCGTGCGACCCTCGGGCAGACCGACGGCCACCTTCACCGGCATCCCCGCCGGATCGGTCAGCTGGGCCAGGGGGAGCCCGTGCGGGTCGATGCCCGGGTACCGCTCCTGCTGCCAGCCGTCCCGGGACAGCGACTGCACGAAGTACCCGGCCCGGTAGAGCAGGCCGACGCCGATGATCGGCACGCCGAGGTCGCTCGCGGTCTTGAGATGGTCGCCGGCGAGGATGCCGAGGCCGCCGGAGTACTGCGGCAGCACCTCGGTGATACCGAACTCCGGGGAGAAGTAGGCGATCGCCGACGGGGCGCCTTCGGCCTTCCGCTGCTGATACCACAGATCGGCTGTCAGGTACTCCTGGAGGTCGTCCGCGACGTCGGTGAGCCGGCGCACGAACCGGCGGTCGGCGGCCAGCGCGAGCAGCCGGTTATGATCCACCTCGCCGAGCAGGCGGACCGGGTCTCCCTTCGTCGCCTGCCAGAGCTCCGGATCAACAGACTCGAACAGGTCCAGCGTCTCGGGATGCCAGGACCAGCGAAGATTCAGGACTAGTTCCCCTAGTGGAGCAAGCTGCCCGGGGAGCTGCGCACGGACGGTGAACCGTCGGAGGGCTCTCACGAAGACGTGAGCCTAGTACTCCAACCCGACTTTTGTGATCAGTTGAGTTGTAGCTTCACGGCCTGGCGGTGGTAGTGGCAGTGTTTGGCGAGGAACTGCCGGTG
>NZ_CDWRCK010000272.1:0-5192 GCF_977927595.1 Frankia sp. CcWB3 | reverse complement strand
CCCGGGGGGCGGGCCGACCAGGTGCGGGAGCCGGAGCGGATCACGGTGGGCGCCGGCCGCCGGACCCCGCCGGGGTAGCGCGGTCACCCGGGGAGCCGGCAGATTCACCGACCCGGGTTCCCCGACGATGGGAGGCCCGGCAGGGGGTCTCGCGCTGTCCTCCGTCATGGGCCCCTCTTCGCCGACGGGCACCATTCGCGTGCCGGGTCCACCCGCCACCCCGTGCCGTCGTTCCCCGGTGGGTCGTCCCCGAGCGCCGTCGTCCGGTCCGTTCGTCGCCTTGCCCGTGCGACGGCTTGTCGGAATGGAATGCCGTGGCGCGGTGGATCCCCGTGGTCGGGCGGTGCGCGCTGGTACGTGACCAGCCTGCCATGCGGTCGGGTTGCCCGCCGTGACGGAGCCCGGTTGCGTCGGCTACGGGTTGTTTGGCGGGCGAGTTTGGCGGGCGAGGGCCCTGGGACGCGTCCCACCGAAATGCCGCACCCACGATCGGGTGGTCGAGGATCGGGTGGTCGAAGCAGGTGCCGACCCGGTCACCGCCGGCGCTCGGCGGCGCGGGCCTTCACGGTCGCGCCGAGGCCGCGCGCGGTGGTTTCGGCACGCTGCTTCAGCGGCCCGAGGGTGCGGCGCAGCCGATCGATCCGTCCCTCGCCGCCGCGGGTGACATCCGCCGCCTCGCCCTCCCCGTAGTCATGATCGGGATGGTCCGCCGCGCTCAGCCGCCAGTAGCCACGGGTCGACAGGTCGGCGCGGTCCAGCCCCGAGGCGAGCAGGTGACGGCGGATCCGGCGTACCGCCGTGGCCTCGCAGGCCACCCAGGCCGCGGTGCCGGCGGGCAGGGGTATGGCCTCGACGGCCTCGGCCAGCAGTGCGCCGGGAACCCCGCCGTTACGGTGCAGCCAGGTGACGGTCGTCGCGGGGGTGACCGGGAGAGCCCGCTGGCGGCCGGCGTCGCGAACCTCCGCCACCACGGTCACCGGTACCCGAGTGGGTAGCCGTTCCAGCACCGTCGCCAGCGCGGGCAGGCCGGTCTCGTCGGCGGCGAGCAGGTGGTGCGCGGCCGACGTCCGCACCTCGTATCCACCCCCCGGTCCGGCGATGGCGAGATGGTCACCGGGCCGGGCGGTACCCGCCCACCGCCCAGCCGGGCCCTCGCCGTGCAGGAGCATCTCGATCTCCAGTTCGAGGGCCTCAGCGTCGAACCGGCGCGGGGTGTAGGTCCGCACGATCGGGCGGGGCGCACCCGCCGGGAAGACGGGTCGTCCGTCCGGCCCCCAGCCCGGAACGGTCGGTTCGGTCTGCCCGTCGGCCGGCAGGAAGATCTTCACGTGCTGCGCGGCCCGGGGCAGCGAGAATCCGGCCAGCGCCGGCCCACCGAGCGTCACCGTCACCATGTCCCCGGTGAGCGGGGTGACGCGGACGACCCGCAGCCGGCGCGGGGCCGGCCGGGCGTGCCGCGGCGCGGGCCGGTTCTCCGCCGACGCCGACGGGCGGCCGTCGCGCCCGTCCGGTAGTCCGGTCGGGTGGGGCGTGGATGGCACGGAGGAGTCCGGCCCGAACGTCGACATCGGCTCTTGCGTCCTGCCTCTCGTGACCGCGGGCCGGACTGGTTCTGGCCCGCACGGACGGGCTTCAGGCCCGGGACGGGGCCGTCCCGACCTCCGCGAGCCCGGGTGGCATTCCAGGACGAA
This sequence comes from Frankia sp. CcWB3, assembly GCF_977927595.1. Classification (NCBI taxonomy): domain Bacteria; kingdom Bacillati; phylum Actinomycetota; class Actinomycetes; order Frankiales; family Frankiaceae; genus Frankia; species Frankia sp. CcWB3. The sequence continues at coordinate 3,501 of NZ_CDWRCK010000272.1, read as the reverse complement.
CCTATGCCCCGCCATTCGGGCGATGACTCGCGGAGGGGCGCGACGGTCGTTCCGTACCTGCCCCGAATCTGCCCCGAATCTGCCCCGACAGGATCATCCTCCTTGACAAGGAAAATTTTCGGTAGGACGATGAGGCGCATGTTGGAGGTCGCAGTGATCGATGACCCGGCCGCCGCGGGGGCCGCGCTCGACCCGGTCCGGGCGAGTTTGCTGGCCGCGCTCGCGGAGCCGGGTTCGGCCAGCACCCTGGCCGCTCCCGTGGGGCTGTCACGTCAGCGGGTCAATTACCACCTGCGGGCCCTGGAGCGTCACGGGCTGGTCGAACTCGTCGAGGAACGCAGAAGGGGCAACTGCACCGAGCGCGTACTACGGGCGACGGCGGCCTCCTATGTGATCTCGCCGACCGCGTTGCCGGCGGTCGCCCCGGATCCCGGCCGGTCGCCGGATCAGCGCTCTGCCCGATGGCTGCTCGCGCTCGGTGCCCGGCTGGTGCGGGAGGTCGGCGACCTCATCACCGGTGCCACCGCTGCCCGGCAGCGGCTGGCGACGTTCGCGATCGACAGCGAGATCCGATTCGCTTCCGCCGCGGACCGCGCCGCGTTCGCCACGGAGCTCGGGGAGACGGTTGCCGCCCTCGTCGGCAGGTACCACGACACCACCGCCGAAGGCGGGCGCTCCCACCGTTTCGTCATCGCCCTGCACCCGAGCGTCACGCGGCCCGAGCGGGTGGCTGTCGGATCCGATGCGGGGTCCGATGCGGGGGAGGACGTCCTCGGCCTTGGCACCGCCGGTCCCACCGGCACCGACAGTCCCACCAACGCAGCCGGCCCCACCGGAACCGATGGCCCCACCGCAACCAAGGAGAACTAGAGATGTCCCGTGAGTTCGAGATCCGCCGCGAGGGCGTGCTGCCCACCTCCCCGGAGGAGTACTGGGACGCCGTTACCACCGGTAACGGCGGATGGCTGTGGCCGATGGAGTTCGAGCCCCGGCAGGGTGGCGCAGCGCCCTTCGGGGGCACGGTCACCGTCTGGGACCCGCCGCACCACCTCGTCACCCGGGTGGAGGGTGCGGACGGCTGGTTCAACCAGCTGGAACACGTGATCGAGGGCCGGGACGGCGGCATGACCTCCTTCCGCTACGTCCACAGCGGGATCTTCGTCGACGACTGGGAGAACCAGTACGACGGCGCCAGCCAGCACACCGACTTCTACCTGCACACGCTCGGCCAGCACCTGCGGTACTTCAGCCGCCGGCCGGTGACCTACGTCGCGGCCGACGCGCCGGCGTCCTCGACCGCGCCGGACGCGTTCGTCCGGCTGCGCCGCGAGCTCGGCGTCGCCGACGAGGTCGGCCAGAGCGACGCGCTGCGCGTCACCCTCCCGGGCATCGACCCGCTGGACGCCGTGGTCGACTACCTGCATCCCCACTTCCTCGGCCTGCGGACCGGCGACGGGCTGTACCGCTTCTTCGGCCGCAACGCCTTCGGCGCCCCGATCGGCATCGCCCTGCACCTGTTCGCCCCCGGCGCCGACCAGGCGAAGACCACCCAGGCCTGGACCGACTGGCTGCAGGACGTGTTCGCCTAAGCGCCTTTCCGTCGATCCCCGCCTTTCCGTCGATCCCCGCCGTTTTGCCGATCTCCGCCGGCTCGTGTCGGGCCGGCACCGGCACCCGGTCAGGGATGACGGTCATACTCCGAACGCCCGTGCCAGCCGCGTCAATCCCTCCGTGATCTCCACCGGCGGGTGCGTGGTGAAGGACAGGCGCAGCGTCGCGGGGTCCGGCGGCCCCGCGAAAAAAGGAGCACCGGGAACGTAGGCCACGTCGTGCTCCACCACGCCGGGCAGCAGGGCGGTGGCGTCGTGACCGTCGGGGAGGCGGGCCCAGACGAACATGCCGCCCTCGGGCCGGTTCCAGCTGCTCCCGGGCGGCAGTGCCCAGGCGAGCCCGTCGAGGAGCGCGTCGCGGCGTTCGCGGTAGGCGGCGCACATCCGCGCGATGTGCAGGTCGGGGTCGGCGTCGGCCAGATACCGGGCGGCGGCGGCCTGATCGACCGTGGAGGTGTGCAGGTCCGCGGCCTGCTTGGCGATCACGCAGGCCCGCCGCAGCATGGCCGGGGCCCGCAGCCAGCCCAGTCGCATCCCTGGGGCCATGATCTTGGAGAAGCTGCCGAGCAGGACGGTGCGGTCGGCGGCGTCGGCGAACGACGCGATCCACGGCTCCCGCGTGCCCTGGAAGCGCAGCTCACCGTAGGGGTCGTCCTCGACGATCCACAGGCCCTGCTCCGCGGCCACCCGGGCGACGGCCGCGCGGCGCGCCGCGGACAGCGTCCGACCGGTGGGGTTCTGGAAGGTCGGCACCAGGTAGAGCAGCCTGGGACGCTCGCGGGCCACCGTCTCCGCCAGCCGGTCGGGGAGGATCCCGTGCTCGTCGGTGGGGACGGGCACCACCCGGGCACCCGCGAGGCCGAGGCACTGCAGGGCAGCCAGATAGGTCGGATCCTCCACGAGGACCGCGTCACCCGGCTCCACGAGCGCCGCCGACAGCAGCGTCAGGGCCTGCTGCGAGCCCTTCGTGATCAGCAGGTCGTCCGCTCGGGTGGGCAGGCCGCGGCGCGCCAGGCGGTCCGCGACCGCTTGGCGCAGGTCCGGGTCGCCCTCCGTGGCGGAGTACTGCAGCACGCGCCGCGGCTCCTCGGCGAGCACCCGGTCGTAGGCGCGCCGGATCCCGTCGGCGTCGAAGAGCTCGGGAGCGGGTAGACCGCCGGCGAAGGAGATCACCTCCGGGCGGGCGGTCAGCGCGAGGATCTCCCGCACTGGCGAGGTGCGCACGGCGCCGGCTCGGGCGGCGAGACCGGGCACCGCAGCGGCGGGTGGAGCGGCGTTGGTCATGGCGGCTCCTCGAACTCCTTCTCCGGGTTCTCCCCGACGTACACGACCACTCGCCGCCAACCGCCGGGACGGCCGTACAGCGGCGTTCCAGCATGTGGACTGTGCTTCCCGCATCCTGGACTTTCTGGCGATCATAGCCATCGGCGCCGGCTCACGTGGCCGCCCGCGACTCCGAGCAGGCCGAGCAGCACGTTCACCAGGAATGGGGATGGCAGAGGTCATCATGCCCCTTCGTCTCGGGCGCAGACGATGTCTCCGATCGGGCTGGTTGAGGGGGCTGCTCGTGAACAGGCACCGAACGCCGACGGCGTGGGTAAGACGTCCGCACGGAGAAAGCCAGACTGCGGACCTGGACGGAATGGCGACGGGGAATTCTCCTGTCGCAGTGGTTTATGCGGAACTCATGGAACAGAAATAGAGCGCCCGGATCGCAGAGAATGCCTGCCGGCTGGACCACGACCTCGACGGTCGCGATCGGGCGGGAGATGATCAGGGGAGCGTGTCGGACATCGAACTGATACAGTCTGGCGGAGTCGAGTGTCGTCGACTCTGAGTGTCGCGCTGGTCGCCGGGAGTCCGGTCGCCCGGCACCGGCCAGGGTTCCTTC
>NZ_CDWRCK010000271.1:0-5317 GCF_977927595.1 Frankia sp. CcWB3 | reverse complement strand
ACGCCGACAACGGTCATGATGCGATCCGTATGCTGCAGCAGGACACCCCGCCCGTGCACCTCGTGCTGATGGATGTGATGTTGCCGGGCATGGGCGGCAATGAAACGACCTCGATGATCCGTGACATGCTGGCGTTCGCGGATCTGCCGATCTTGGTGCTGACTGCCAAGGCCATGCCGGGAGACCGGGAGAAGAGCATCACCGCCGGGGCCACCGACTACATCACCAAGCCCGTGGATCTGGACCATCTCCTCGGGGTGATGCGGTCGTATCTGTATTGATCAGATCGCGTATGGTGCGCATCGGGTGGCTATCGGTGGGGCGGTGAGATGCCGTCGGGAGCGATCAGTGATCGTGGAGGGGTGGCGACGCCCACCACGGGTCGGTAGGGCGATCGCGAAGGAGGAGGCAGGCGGGTGACCGAGCGGACCAGCGGTTCCGTCGACGGCGAAGGTGGGCCGAGCACGGAACGGCCCCGCAGCAAGATCCTGCTGGTCGACGATCGAGCGGACAACCTGATGGCCTTGGAGGCGATTCTCGCCTCGCTGGATCAGGATCTCGTCACGGCGTCGTCGGGTGATGGACGGTTTCGAGACAGCGCACCGGATCAAGCAGCGGGGGCGTACCCGAGACACTCCGATCATCTTTCTGACGGCGATCGACCGCGAGCCGCACCACGCGTTCCGCGGCTACGCTGTCGGCGCGGTCGACTACATCGCGAAGCCTTTCGACCCCTGGTTGCTCCGGGCCAAGGTCAGCGTCTTCGTCGAGCTGTTCGAGAAGAACGAGCGGCTGGCCGAGCTGGTCCACCAGCGTGTTCGCGACTTTGATTTGATGACGGAGATCGCGGAGCGGCTGATCGCGTTGGACGTCCTGTTGGAGGGCAGCGGCCGCAGCTCCGCCGAGGAGACCCTCGCGGCGGCCGGGGCCGAGGTCCGCGGACTCGTCGCTCGGTTGCAGCCCTTCGCTCGGCCGACGAACGCCTGATCGTCCACGGCGCCGGCCGGCGCCCGCCGGCGGGCGCCGGCCTCCCGCCAGCATTATGCGGGATGGCGTGGGTGCGGCTGCTCGACCACTACAAGGGGGCGCCCGGCCCATGGCCCGCGCCGATAACATGAATTTGTCGACCAGATCCGCCGCCGTGCCGGCACGGCCGGTTTGTGTAGTCGTAGGAGGTTTCGTCATATGGCGATATCCCGGCGCAACCTCCCTGGGCTCACTGGGACTGATCTCCAGACTATCGGTCCGTATACAGTTGAACGGAAGCTGGTCGACGCCAGGACAGGACCGGTGTTTCTTGCACGTAACGGCGAGGCGCGTCCGGTCCTCGTCAAGACGATCACCGCGCCCTTCGGGCGGGACACAGAGTTCCGTCGGCGCCTGCGCGTCGACCTCGACAACATCCGCCGGTTGGCGCCGTCCTGCCTCGCCGCCATCCTCGACCTCGACACGGGCGCTCGCCCCCCCTACGTCGTCGCGGAGTTCATCGACGCCCCGACTCTCGCCGCAACCGTCGCCGACGGCGGAGCGTTGTCCGGACCGGACACCCACCGGCTCGCCGTCGGGCTGGCGACGGCTCTGGCCGCACTGCACGAATCGGAAATTTTCCTCGGCGATCTGAAGCCTATCAATGTGGTTCTTTCCGAGCGGAGGCTGCGGCTGATTGACTTCGGGCTCTTCCGAGCGATGAATGCGGTAAGCATGAATAATCCGGGCGGACCGCCGTCCGGTATCGGCACACTTGCGTTCATAACGCCCGAACAGGTTCTCGGACAGACCGCCACCGTCGCATCGGATGTCTTTACCTGGGGCAGCGTGCTGTTATTCGCCGTGACCGGCCGGCCGCCATTCGGTGCCGGAACGCCCCGGGTCCTGCTGCAGCGGGCCGTCTACGCGGAACCCGACCTGTCCGTGTTCAGTCCGGAGCTGCGCGAGCTGGTCGCGGCGGCGATGCGCAAGGACCCGAAGCGCCGGCCGGCCGCGGCCGAACTGCTCGAACAGCTGGTGGCCCATCCGACACGAAGCAGCGAGGCGGAGCCTGCGGTCGAGCCCACCCGGCGTCTCGCCCTGCCTGCGGGTGTCATCGAGACGCCGGTCCCGGTGCAGACGAGGCGGGCGGCCGAGTCCGAGTCGAAACCGGAGGTCGTAGGCACGAGCGACCTCGCTGCCCGTGCCATCGGTGCCATACACGGCCTCGAGATCGTGCTCGAGGCCGCGACTGAGACCGAGGCCGTGCTCGAGACCAGGGCGGTACGTGGGGCCGGGCCGGCCGCGGAGATCACGGCCGTCCCGCCGGCCGCCGCGGTCGCTCTCAGCGCCGTCCGTACCGGAGCAGAGCCGCGGATGCGTCCGTCGTCTCCCGGTCCGTCGGCCTCCGTGGCCGGTGCGCCTGCCCCACAGCCCACCGCGGCCGCGAGCGCGCGCGCAAGCCACGTCCAGGAGAAAACCGGGAACGTCTCCGCCTTATCGTCATCATCGTCACCGGGGGATCACCTGGACCGCGGGTGGCTCCGACGCGTGCTCTCGATTGGCGTGGCGGCCTCGGTGCTCGTCCTCCCGACCGTTGTGATCGTCGATACGCTGCGGGAGCGCAGCGCGGCGGCCACGTCGCGCGAGGCGGCCCGTGGCGCGATGCGCCTTCTCGACCGGGAACCGGATCTCGCCGGTCAACTCGCCGTCTCGGCCTACCGCACGGCTCCGACCTCGGCCGCGGCGGAGGCGCTGGTCAATGCGAGCGTCCGGCAGATCGGGCCGGCGACGGGAGCGATCCGCGATCTGCTGATCACCCCGGATGGTCGATATCTAATTATCATCGGTGACTTCGGCGGGTCGGTGTGGAGCATCATCGGTCCTGGCCGGGTGCGTCACGTTACCGACCTGCCCGCGGTGGCCGCAGCCACGGGAGATCGCAGCCCCCTCGCGGCCGGGATCGCCCCGGCGGCAATGGTGAAGGGCCTGCTCGCCGTCGCGCTGGTACCCGCATCCGGTCCAGCCATGGGGGTGCGGGCGTCCACGACCATGGTGACGGCGGGGACGGACCGGGTGATCCGGTTATGGCGGCTGGCCCAGCCCGGGCTCACGGACGACGGCGACCTTCAGTCGGCGATCAAAATCGGTCAGCGAGTGAGTCTGCTCGCCGAGCTGCGGGGACACACGGGTACGGTGGCGAGCGTCGCGGTGAGCGCGGATGGCCGGACCCTGGCCTCGGCGGGTGCCGATCGCGTCGTCCGTCTCTGGGACATCAGCCACCCGCAGAATCCTCGCGCCCTCGCCGAACTGCCCCAGCCGGCGGAGGTCACCAGCCTCGCCTTCACGCCCGACGGCGACTCGCTCGCCGTCGGGGGGGCAGGCCATCTCTCCGTCTGGGATGTGACCGCTGCCGGGCAACCGCGCCGCCGGGCCCACCTGACCGCGGCCGCCACTGTCCGCAAGCTCCTCGCCAGCCCGGACGGCCGGTGGCTCGCTGTGGCGAGTACCTCCGACGGCGGCTCGTTGACGGAGATCTATGGGCTGGACAGCCCCCGGGGACTGCACCGCCTCACCGCCATCGCGAGCCGACCGGGCCAGGCCGGTTCGATCGCGCTCTCCGCCGACGGGCGGGTCCTCGCTGTCAGTACCCCGGCCGGTCAGGTGACCCTCTGGGACATGCGCTCACCGTCCCGGCCGGTGCAGCCGGCCACCCTGCCGGTCGGCACCGCGCCGACGGCGACGGTCTTCGGACCTCTGGGACATGAGGGCGTCCTCGTCGGCGTGGCCGGTGACGCCGTCCGTCTCTGGCAGCTCGACCTGCTCGCGGCCGAGGACGAGATCTGTGCCAGGGCCGAGGGCCGCATCAATCGGGAGCAGTGGCGGACCTACCTCGGTCACCGGCGCTACGACCCGCCCTGTGACTGACCCGGCCGGCTATCGCGAGAAGTGGCGTGCGGCGCCGTAACCGGGGCCCTGTTCCGGGCGGCCCGTCCGGGACGTCCATCGCCACTGGACCGAGATGCGTCCGGCGACGTGCTCCCGGACCCTGGGCACCGCGTGCAGCCAGTCGGCCTGGGCCCGACCTCCCAGCACGATCAGATCACCGCCGGCCGGGGAGAGGTCGCGAGCGCCGGATGCCTCCGGGTCGTCGAGGATCCGTCGGCCGGGCGGCAGGTGGCGGGACTTGATCAGGAACGGTCGCCGGGCACCGAGGGTGAGGATGGCGATCACCGTGTCGTCGAGCCAGCGCATCTCGCGGTCCCGGTGGAAGGCGACGCCGTCGGCTCCGTCCCGGTACAGCGACAGGCCAAAGCCGTCGAACTCCACGCCGTAGGTCCGCCGCAGGGTCCGGTAGGCGTCGAGCAGGGCGGGAAAGGCGACCGGCTGACCCCGCGGGATCCAGGCGCTCATCCGTGGTTCGGTGACGTGGCGTTCGTAACGCCACATGGTTCCCTGTCGCCAGGGGATCTCGGCATGCAGGGTCTCGTATAGCTGGTCGGCGCCGCGTAGCCATCCGCGCGTGACGTCGGCCCAGGACCGGTCGTCCAGCCAGATCCGTTGCACCGACGCGGTGCGGTCGACCGCACCGTCGGCGGGCACCGCGGTGCCGTCGGTCTCGCTCGTCACCCGGCCGACGCTACCCGGCCGACGCCATCCGGACGGCCCGGTCCGGGGCCGGCATCTGGCGTAACCTGCGAGATCCAGGAGGCATATTCCGTGACGGTGAACAGGCGAGGATGACCGGCGCAGCACCCGACCCCGGGACCTCGACGAACCTCGAGAGCGATGTCCGTCGTCTTACCGGAACCGCCTTCACCGGAACCGCCGTGGTCAGGACCGAACGAGCCGCGCGATCGCGGCCGACGCCTCCCGGATCTTCTCGTCGGCCACCGGACCGCCCTCGGCGGCGGCGTGCGTCACGCAGTGCGCCAGATGGTCCTCGAGGAGCCCGAGGGCGACCGACTGCAACGCCCGGGTCGCCGCCGAGACCTGGGTGAGGATGTCGATACAGTACTTGTCCTCGGCAATCATGCGCTGTAGCCCCCGGACCTGGCCTTCGATGCGGCGAAGCCGAGCGGTGTAATCGTCCTTGGTGTTGGTGTAGCCGTGCATCCATCGCGCCTTCCCGTCCGGGTACCCCCCTACGGTACCCGGGCCGGTGCCGGTCGTCGGATCGGGATTCGGTGAGATAGCGGCGCCAACCGCTGACTGGAATTCGAACCGATGCTCCTCCCGGCGGTGACAGGTCCCACGATCATCACCGTGGGTGAGAATTCTCCGCCCGTGCGGTATCAGTGGCGCGGGTCCTCCAGGACAGGTTCGGGTTGCCCGTCCACGTCCTGCCTAA
>NZ_CDWRCK010000270.1:0-5320 GCF_977927595.1 Frankia sp. CcWB3 | reverse complement strand
CCTTCGAAGCGCCTCGCCACCCATCTGTCGACCCGCCGGGCCCACTCCCGGGAAAGGGTGATGCAGGGACGCTCGATCAAAAAGTGCGTCACGGTGGAGACCCCGACGGTCAGGGTGAGGACCACCAGGAGAAACGGCAGGTAGGGGATCTTCCACAGCCGCCAGCCACTGTGCTCCAGCACCAGGTCGATGACGGCCGAGTGCCACAGATAGATGCCGTACGAGATCGCTCCGAGGAAGGCCAGCGGACGGCTGGCCAGCAGCGGCCGCACCCAGCCGCGGTCGCTGCGGCCGAACACCGCCGGGAGCAGCAGGAAGAAGCCGAACAACCCGTAGCCCAGGTGCTTGCCTATGTCCTGGCTCCGCGTGGCTTCAAAGATCGGCACGAGCGGCAGGCCGAGATGCCTGCTCGACACCCAGTAGAAGAACGCGGCGATGCCCCAGCACACCGTGCCCGAGCCGGGCAGCTCGGCCCAGCGCGGCGACCTGCCCTGCCGGGAGTACCAGGCCGAGAGCACGGCGAGCAGCATGCCCATGGCGAACAGGTCCCACCAGACCGGCAGCCAGACGTTCCAGCCGTTCATCCAGGTCTGCGTGGACGGGATCACCAGATAATGGACGATCTTGGCTGCGGCGAACGTGACCGCGAGCGCGGCGAGTTCCACGCGTAACTGGGCGGCGGGCGGGCGGTCCCGCCGCCGCAGCAGCCACGCGTATACCGGTATCGCCAGGTAGAACGCCGCCTCGACGTCCAGGGTCCAGGCCTGGGTGAGGCCCTGGATCGCCCAGTGCTCCTGATAACCCTGGACGAAGAATGCCGTCTGGAACAGACCGGCCAGGCCGTGCACACCGACCCGCTTACTGCTGACCACGGTCAGGGTGACGGCGAGCGCCACCCAGTACAGCGGGACGATCCGCATGAACCGCCGGACCAGGTAGCCGGCGGCGTCCGAGCCGCGGAGGCCGGCGAACCGGGCGGCGACGAACGGGCGGTAGAGCAGAAACCCCGAGATCAGGAAGAAGACCGCGACACCGATCTCACTCCGGGCGGTGTAGGGGCCCAGCCGGCTGCTGGTGGTGAAACCGGCGGGAAACGCGGTGTGCACGACGACCACGAGAATCGCCGCGATCGCGCGCAGGCCGTCGAAGCCGCCGAAGACGACCTTGGGTGGACGGACCGGCGCGGGAGTGCGCGGTTCGGGGATGGAAGCGGTGCCGGCCGGGCCGGCGGCTACGCCGGAATCGGCTGCGGCCGTAAGAGAAAGGGCGGGTCCATTCACCGACCGAGCGCCCGGAGATCAGCAAGGTCCGGCACCCTGGCAACGTACCAGTCCGGTATACGCGACCACGTCGGCACCCCGAGCGAACCCCCCCTTTCTACCCGGCCGGCCGGTCCGCGAACCTACCGCGACACCCGAGCCACTACGCGACGCCCGAGCCACTGCGCGGCGGCCGTGATCGCGGCGGCGGCGAGCAGCACGATCGCGGGCTCCGCGGCGGCCCGGAACCGGGTCGTCCCATAGATCGCGACCGAGGCGAGGCTCAGCGCGATCGGCACGGCGAGCAGTGGCAGCAGCACGACCCGGCGGCGGCGCAGCACCACGACCCCGGCGAGCGCCGCGATCTCCAACGGCCACAGCGTGACCATCCCGACCTTACTGAGGACCAGGGGGCGCAGCTCGATGGTGTCCAGCCGGGCCTGCTGCCAGGGACGGTAGACCCCCCATGTCCGACCAAGCCGCGCCGCGGCCACCCGGGGCAGGCTGCGCTCGTTGTGTTTGATGTAGTCGTACGCGGCCCGGCGGTAGAACACGTCCCGTTCGGAGCGTTCCTGGGGCGAGGGTGGCAACGCCAGGATGCAGTCGAACGACCACCAGCCGACGTACCGGCCGGAGTAGCTGGCCGGGCAGTGGGTGACCGCCAGGGTGGAGCCGAGCCCGGTGGACAGGTATTCCGGCTCACTGAACCGGGACAGGTTGTAGATCGTCCAGGGCGCGATCGTGAGCGCGCTCACCGCCGCCGCGACGGCCACCAGGGCGATCCGGCGCCGCCAGGCGAGTTCACGGGCCGTCGCGACGAGTGGCACCACCAGCACCACGGCGAGCAGCGCCAGTTCCGCTCGCGCGAGCATCACCGCCGCGAGGGCCACTCCGAGCCAGGCGGCGTCGGCGGCTCCCCGCCGGTCTCGGAACCGGTAGGCGGCAAGGGTGATCCACGCGCAGGTGAGGATCCCGGTCGTCTCCGACATCAACAGCGGGTCGTTGAGCCACATGCCCGGATAGACAGCGGCGATCCCGGCCGCCACCAGTCCGGTCACGGGGCCGGCGATCCGCCGCCCGGCGAGGGCGACGAGCACGATCGACAGCACGCCGAGCAGGCACGAGAACAGCTGGTGGGACAGGAAGCTGGTGAATCCGAGCACCGACGGCACGGCCAGCAGCACGCTGGTCAGCGGGGGGTGCTGGGCGTCGGGGACGTAGCGGCCGGACAGGGCGAGTTCGTAGGGGTCGGGCCAGCCCCGGCCGTCGGCGAAGAGGTTCGCCGCCTCGTGGTAGTAGTACGGGTCTCCCTGCACGACCGCCGGATGCAGCCAGTGGAACAGGTAGAACAGGCGGACGGCGAGACCGAGCAGCCCGATCGCGGCCAGCCACAGGTGCCAGCGCACGGGCCGCGCCCGCCCCAGCACCACGGAGAATCCCGACATCACGGGGAATCCCGGCGTGGGGTGGCCCGCGGGCACCGCCGGCGCCGGGGCCACCATCCGGGGGAGCCCCGCCGTGGTCTCAGACACGCGCGGAAGGTACCAATGTCCCGATAGCGGCTCGACACCGCGTCCGCCGCGACAGCGGTGAGCACACCGTGCGTGCGTCCTCCCACGCCGCTGCGATTAGCCTTGCCTGTCGTATGTCCTGGCGAGGTCGCAGCCGACGCAACCCCCGGCGACGAGGAGGGAACGAGGCTGACCAGCAACGACGCCGACACCTTCCCGCTCGCCTCCGGTGGGCGCCACCGCCGGGTGGCACCCGGGCCGGAGCCCACCGACACCACCCCGATCAATACCCGCCTGGGCGGGACGCGACCGGCGCCCGGGGCCACCCGGAGACCGGCTGGACCTCCCCGCCGGTCTCCCGGGACGGCGACGGCGCCCGGGGCGAGAACCCGGGCCGGCACCCGGCCGCGGACCGGCACGCGCGAGGCGACGGGGCCGCAGCGGGTCGAGGAGGATCTCGACGCCACCGGGCCCGTGCTCGCGCCGCTCGGGCACTCCCCCGCGCTCGACGGCCTGCGCGCGCTCGCGGTCACGGCCGTCATCGCGTATCACGCCGGCGTCTCCTGGATGCCCGGCGGCCTGCTCGGCGTCGACACCTTCTTCGTCCTCTCCGGGTTCCTCATCACCGGCCTACTGATCGCCGAGTACCGCTACAACCGGCGCATCGACCTTCGCACCTTCTGGATCCGCCGGTCTCGCCGCCTGATGCCGGCGCTGCTGCTGCTCCTGCTCGGGGTGGCGGCCTACGCCCGCTGGATCGCCTCCCCCGGCGACGTGGGAACCCTGCGGCTGGATGCGCTCTCCACGCTGCTCTATGTCGCAAACTGGCGTTTCGCGCTGTCCGACCAGAGCTACTTCGACCACTTCTCGGCTCCGTCGCCGCTGCTGCACACCTGGTCGCTGTCCGTTGAGGAGCAGTTCTACGTCCTGTGGCCGCTGATCGTCTACCTGCTGATGCGGCACAGCGCGAAGACTGTGGACCGCTGGCGCCGGCAACGCCAGAAGGCCCAGTCGCTCGCGCTCACGGTCGCGGTCCTCGGCGCCGAGGCCTCCGCCCTGGTGGGCCTCGCCCTGCTCGTGGTCGGGACGGACCCCTCCCGGATCTACTACGGCACCGACAGCCGCGCCCAGGCCCTGCTGGCCGGGGCCGCCCTCGCCGTCTGGCAGGCCCAGCGGACGACCCCGATCTCCGCCCGGGCCCGGTCGGTCATGTCGGTCGTCGGCTGTGTCGCCACGGCTGCGATGATCCTCATCTGGACAACGGTGAGCGGGGAGAGCCGCGGACTCTACGCCGGCGGCTTCCTCGGGGTCGCGATCATCGTGATGCTGCTGGTCGCCTCGCTCGTGGAGGCGCCCCGGGGCCCGGTGGCGAGGGTGCTGGCCACCGCCCCGCTGACCTTCGTCGGCCGCATCTCGTACGGCCTGTACCTGTGGCACTGGCCGATCTTCCTCACGCTGACGGCCACCCGCACCGGGACGAGCGGCCTGGTCCTGCTGGGGCTCCGCCTCGCCGCCACGCTGGCAATCACCCTGGCCTCATTCCACCTCGTGGAGAACCCGATCCGGCGGGGCAAAGTACGCTTCCCCGTCCCGCGGGTGACGGTGCCCGCCGCCCTGGGCGGAGTGCTCGCGGTGATCCTGCTGGCGACCGCCGGGACGTCGGCGTCGGTGCGCACTCCCGCGGACCTGGAGGCGTTGGCGCGGCAGGCGGCGACCTCCCCACAACCGGCCGTCGCTGTCAAGGCCGGCGGGAACGCCCCGATCAAGGTCCTGCTAGGCGGCGACTCGGTGGCTCTCACCCTGGGGTTCAGCGACTTCTCCTCGAGGGCCGCCCAGCAGGGTATGGAGATCCACGACTTCTCCAAGCTGGGGTGCGGCGTCGCCCGGGGGGTGCAGCGGCGCATTCTCGGCAGCGCCGGTCCCACCACCGACGGATGCGACCAGTGGCCGCAGCGGTTCGCCCAACGGGTGAACGAGGTCAACCCCGCGCTCGCGATCCTGCTGGTCGGTCGCTGGGAGATCACCGACCAGGTGCGGGACGGCCGGTGGACGCACATCGGCGATCCGGGGTTCGACGCCTACCTCGGCCGGGAACTCGACCTCGCCATCGACACACTCGGCGCCAAGGGTGCCAAGGTGGTGCTCCTGACGACCCCGGTGTTCAAGCCGACCGAGGCGCCGAACGGCGGCATCTACCCGGAGACGAAGGCCGAACGGGTGGTGCGGTTCAACGCGCTGCTGCGGGCCGCGGCGGCCCGCCATCCCGGCGTCACCGTGATCGACATCGCGTCGATTCTCACTCCGGGTGACAAGTACGTCGACGAACTGGACGGTGTCCGGCTACGCGACGACGACGGTGTGCACATCTCCAATGGCGGTGCCCGACGGATCGGTGCCGCGATCATTCCCCAGCTTCTCCGGATCGCCCGGGGACCAGCGGCCGCCGCACCCGCGCCGACCACGCCGACCACGGGAGCGGGACCCGGCTGACCCACCCGCTTTACCCGACGCTAACCTTCCGCCCAGTACCGGGCGGTCTACAGGAGGATT
>NZ_CDWRCK010000269.1:1876-5895 GCF_977927595.1 Frankia sp. CcWB3 | reverse complement strand
TCCACAGGTCTGTGACCGGCGATGATGCTCTCGATCACGTATTTGTTACTTCATTACGTCCCCCTAGGGGCACATCCCCCACCTGATGGCGCAGCGTTGATTACGGAGAGTTTCTAGTACCTATCCGCCAAGGTCAGGAAACACCGAGCGAATCATCTCAGGCGCCCATCGGTGGAATTCTGCCGAGAATGTTTGGCACATCAGCGGCATCAGGCAGGGTGCCGAAGGCCAGTCCCCCCTCACCGGCGACTCTCGTGGCGCAGAACGCGTCGGCCACGGCGCCCGGGGCGTAGCGCACCAGCAAGGAGCCCTGCAGGACGACGGCAAGTCGCTCAACGATGCGCCGGGCGGCGAACTCCGCGTCCTCGGACCGGTCGAGGACACCGCGCAACCGGGCCCAGGCCGCGTCCAGCCTGCGGTCCGCGCCACGTGCCGCGTCGATCTCCATGGCGAAGGCGGCGAGGCTGGCCGGTTCCCGGGTGACCGCGCGCAGCACGTCGAGCGCGTTGACGTTGCCCGAGCCCTCCCAGATACCGTTCAGTGGCGCCTCGCGGTAGAGCCTCGGCATCCCGGACTCCTCCACGTAGCCGTTACCTCCCAGGCATTCGAGCGCCTCGGCGGCCAGCGCCGGGGAACGCTTGCACACCCAGTACTTCGCGACGGCGATCGCCAACCGTCTGAACGCTCGTTCCTGACGATCGCCACGGGCCGCCCGGTCAACCGCGCCCGCCACCCGAAGCACCAGGGTCGTCGCGGCCTCGGACTCCAGGGCGAGATCGGCGAGCACATTGCGCATCAGCGGAGCATCGATGAGTAGTCTCCCGAACGCGCGTCGGTGACGTACGTGGTGGGCGGCCGCCATGACGGCCGCACGCATCCCCGCCGCCGAGCCGAGGCTGGCGTCGAGCCGGGTCATCGCCACCATCTCGATGATGGCCCGGGCCCCTGCGCCCTCCTCGCCGACCAGCCAACCGACCGTGTCGTCGAACTCCGGCTCGCCGCTGGCGTTACTACGGTTACCGAGCTTGTCCTTCAGCCGCGCGATGCGAAAGGTGTTGCGGGCGCCGTCCGGAAGCACCCGTGGCACCCAGAAGCAGGACAGGCCACCGGGGGCCTGGGCCAGGACCAGGAAGACGTCGTTCATCGGGGCGCTGGTGAACCACTTGTGCCCCCGCAGCCGATAGGTCCCGTCGCCCGCCGGCGTCGCCGTCGTCGTGTTAGCACGGACGTCCGAGCCACCCTGCTTCTCCGTCATGCCCATGCCCGCCAGCAGGCCGGCCTTGCTCTCGGGTGGGCGCAAACCCGGATCGTAGACGCGGCTGGTCAGCAACGGTTCGTAGCGGGCGGCGAGCTCCGGGGCGGCGCGCAGCGCCGGCACCACGGCGTAGGTCATCGACACCGGGCACAGATGGCCCTGCTCGACGGTGCCCCAGACCAGGATGTCCGCGGCGCGGGCGACATGGGCGCCGGGACGCGGGTCGGCCCACGGCGCCCCGGCCAGGCCCTCCCGTACCGCGACCTCCATCAGGGCGTGCCAGGAGGGATGGAAGTCCACCTCGTCGACGCGAAACCCATAACGATCATGAGTGCGCAGTTGCGGCGGGAACCTGTTCGCCTCGTCGGCCTGGCGGGCGGCCTCCTCGGTGCCGGCCAACCGACCGAGTCGATGCAGATCGTCCGCATGCCAGCCGGCCCCCTCCCGCGCGAGGGCCGCCAGTAGCGCCGGATCGGCCGCCGCATCGTGCCCCACGAGGGGCGGAGGCTGGTTCGTCACCTCATGGGTCCGGGACGAACACGTCCCGGGAACCGCCGTTGTCCGGTTGACGGTGGTCGGCGAGATCACCGGCCCTCCTCTCGGCCGGGCCGCACATCGGCCTCGACAGTGCCGCACATCGACAGTGCCGCACATCGACCGGGCCGCGTTCGAGCGGGACCGTATCGAGCACGGCCCGTCGGCACTGGTGTGAAGCGTGCCACTCCTGGCCGCGTCGGACCAGTCGCATCGCGCGCTCTCGCCGGATCCACGGGCCGTGTGCTCGGTGGGGCCGTGTGCTCGGTGGGGCCGTGCGGATCACGGCCGTACCGAAGAAGATCCGCTCCCGCGGCGAAAGCCCACGGCGGACCAGAAACGATCCATGCCGGGTGCCCTGAACAGGTGGGCTGTTCCCGGCCGGCGTCCGGCTATTGCGCCCAAAGGTGTTTACACATTCGGTATCCAACGCCGGGACGATGTCGTCGCGCCCTGATGTCCGGGCGCCGGGCCGGATCGAGAATCGGGTAATCGACCGGTAGCCACGCCCAGGCGAAGAAATCCGCACGCTCCGGCCCACCAGAGGCGCGGTGAATCTCCGGACCGCCGTCCGGGCGAGAATGCCGTTTCCCATTAAGCCAGGCACCGGCGGAGCGGATCGGAAGCAGCCGACGCACCGCTCGACCAAGCCGCCCCGCGCCCTGTCCGACGCCTCGACGAGGAGCCGGCGAGGCGGGCAGGGGCGGTCACGCGCTCCTAATTCACCCGGCGGTCCCGCCGCCGCGAAGCTCCGCCGGCTCGAGCAACGCACGCGGTGACCAGATGATCATCTTCCGCGATACTCGATCGGGCTAGACCGGCCAGGTGTTACGGAGAGTATTGAATAATGCCGAAGGGAACGAGAAGCATGCGGGGGCCGGTCGCGGAAGGTACCAACATCACAGCTCCCCAACCCCAACCGACAGCACCTAGCGTTATATATAGTAACCCATAGTCGAGTTGATGTCGCCTGCCGACTGACCATCCAAGCCTTAAAGTATTCGGAACGACACTTCTAGTAGTCGAATCATCTTCGTTCGGCAATCTCCTCCATCCCACGGACGCGCCGGGTCACCCAGCCCAATACGCCGGTCCGTGTCGGCGCAAGCGGTGGAGTTCTGTCACGGGCAGCGGCCGGTGAAACTCGTGGCACAGATACTCGTATGCTCACCCACTACCGGGATGATTCGACGGCACGGAAAACAGAAAGTCTTCACTCACGGTAAGATCCGTCGAGTCCGGGCACGGTTGTCGGACGGGGCATATAGATGATCAGAGGTGGCCGAATCGGTGGGCGGCAAGCACCCGGACGAGTCACGGCCGCAATCAGAACCTCAGCGGCCCGGGCCGGATCGCGACTCCGGCGGCGATTCATCCACCCACTGATCGTCGGACTACTCACGGTTGCGGTCCTCGGTACCATGGCAATCTGGACGGGCTCCGATCTGCTGAGCCGGGAGAAGATAGACCGCCTCAACGAACGTTCCCAGCTGGTCGAGCGGCTCGCGCAGTGGGCGGCGATCGTCAACAACCCGGCGGCTATGCAGTCCGCGGCCGATCGGACGCCCTTCCAGCCCGGTGACCCCCTGGGGAACGAAGCCCTGCTCCCGCAGCTCCAGATCGCCCACTCCGACGATGTCATCCGGGTGGTTGCGCTACTCGACACCGCGGGCCATACCACGGCCTCCTATCCACGGGGGAACTCCATAGTCCCCACCGACCTGGGGCAGGCCTGGTCCGCTGCCTGGTCCGGGGTTCCCGCCGTGTCCCCCGTCTTCGCCCTCCACGATGGCCGCGTCAGAGCAACGGTGGTTCCCGTCGGCCGTCCGCGGCCCTGGGCCGTCCTGGTCTCCGTGTCCACCGAGGAGTCCAACCTCCAGTTCACCAACGGGATCGCGGCCCTGCTCGGGGTCGGCCGGGGCAGCATGTCGACGGTCGGCCCGGACGGGGTACCAATCGCCTCCACCGAGCCGGGCATGCTGGGTCGGCAGGTCCTCTCGACCGCCGATCTCTCCCGCTCCCAAGCCCAGCGTGGCGGTGCGCGGATCTGGGAGACAACCGAGAACGGCAAGAGGATCACAAACATCACGGCGGTGCAGCCGACGACGGGGTACCTGACCTACTTCCGGCAGGCCACGGACTCGCTGAACGCCGACCTCCGGGCCCGACGGAACCAACGGAATCTGACGTTGCTGGCCTTCACGCTGACGTCGGTCCTAAGGAGTCGAAA
>NZ_CDWRCK010000269.1:0-1333 GCF_977927595.1 Frankia sp. CcWB3 | reverse complement strand
ACTTCATTACGTCCCCTAAGCATCATCTTCGTCGGCCTGCTGCGGGAGGCGGCGGCTCGGCGTTCCCGGGCCGGGCTGTGCGCGTTGTTCGCGGCGGCCCATGACATCGTGCTGACAACCGACCTCACCGGACGGCTCACGTTCATCAGCCCCGCGATCGTCCCGTTACTCGGCCATTCCCGGGAGGCCTGGCTCGGGCGCAGGGTCGCGGATCTGGTGCACCCGGACGACGCGCACCGGCTCGTACGATTGATCGAAAACCCCGCTGCCGGGTCCCTGCTCAACATTCGGATGACGGCGGCGAACGGCACACCCCGGTGGTTCGACGTCGCGACCCGCCGCCTGTCTACCCGGGACGGATCCGGCGAGGTGCTGATCACCTGCCATGCGGTCGGTAAACGGAAGCAGCTGTTGGACCAGCTCGGCTATCAGGCGCGCCATGACGTACTCACCGGGCTGTGTAACCGGACCGCCTTCGAGGAGCAGCTCGAGGATGCCCTCGCCGCGGCTGCGGGCGTCGCGGTCCTGTTCATCGACCTCGACAGCTTCAAGCCGGTCAACGACACCTTCGGCCACGCGGCCGGCGACCGGGTGCTGCAGGTCATCGGTGGACGGATCCGAACAGTGCTGGGCCCCGACGATGTCGCCGGGAGGTTCGGCGACGACGAGTTCGGGATCCTGCTGCGGCGCGCGAACGAAATCGCCGCTCGCACCATGGCCGGTCGGGTCATCCGCGCGGTACGGGAACCGATTCTCGTCGACGGCTACGAAGTCTGCGTCGCCGCAAGCATCGGAGTATCGCTGGCCGTCAGCCGGCCCAGCCATTCCGGGCGGCTGCTGCGCGCCGCCGACGAGGCCATGTATAAGGCCAAGCAGGCTGGTCCGGGACGATATGCCATGGCGGACCCCCTGGCGGCCGAGACCACCACGGTGGAGCCCGCGGTAACCAGGCCCACCGCCGTCCAGTGCACGCCGGCCGAGACCGCCACGCTCGAAGCGCCCGCACCGTCCGCGCCCGTGCTCCTCGCCACTGACGAGATCACGCCGCGATCCCCGGTCATCCGACCGCGCTCGATGTCCTTCCCAGCCTTACCCAGATCCCCAGGCGCATCCGGATCGTCACCCGCGGGCCGGACCGGGCATCTGCTGTCTCCTCGACGCTGGCGGACAACCGTGCGCGAGCAGCTGGGGCGAGCCATCCCACTGCTCGTGCTGGGGACCGTCATCCTGGCCGCCACGGCGGTCACTCTGGAGATCGAAGATGCCAACCGGCGGCGAGACGAGGCCCAGCACATCGCCGAGGCTCACTCCCTCGTCCTCCGTCTAGCTCTGT
>NZ_CDWRCK010000268.1:0-5376 GCF_977927595.1 Frankia sp. CcWB3 | reverse complement strand
CACCACCACGCCCCGACCACGCCGCCACGCACGACACACCAGAACGGCGAACAACATCCACACCCAGCTCCAACACCAACCACTCACCGCAAGATCACGAATCTACGTGAATGTTTACACACCACCGGTCCGTCAACGCGGAAGATCCCGGGCGTCGACGGCCCGCAGATTGATGTTCACGAATCCCTGGTGCATTCCGGGTACCAGGTCGACCCAGAAATAACCACGCAGCCGGTAGGAACCCTGCACGTAGCCGAAGGAAGCACCGCTGTGCGCCATCTCGGCAAGGCGGTACGTGCTCCCGAAGCACTCCTTCCCCGGCTCGAAGCCGGGCGGCTCCCCCGGCCCGAGCGCCCCGCACGCGTCGAAGAGGGTGAAGTTGGGCCGGTTGTCCCCCCCAAAGTCCGGTCCGGGGTAGAAGGCCCCTTCGTTACCCTCGGCGAGGGTGGAGATGTCGAGGAAGACGATCTGGGTGTCGTGGGCGGTGACGAAGCCGGTGAACGCCTTGGCCTGCATGAGCTGGCCGACCGTGCCCCGGAATCCGGGGATCGGCCGCCCCGACGACAGGCCGGCAGGAGGAACGATGACAGAGAGTGAGGGCGCGGGGAGCCCCGGTGGCCCAGGAGTACGTCCCGATCGGGCCGGGACGTCGTCACGCGACGACGGGGTGAGTGGCACGCCGTGCGGGCCGGGCCCCGGTTCCCCGGCCGTCGCCTGGGAACTGGCGGCCGTCCCGGGGGCCTGCGGACCGAGGTCGCCGGCGGCCTCGGAGGCGCTCAGGGCGGCCAGGCCCGCGAGTGTCGCGGCCAGGGCAGCCAGACCCGCGGTCCGGCGCGGGTGGCGCCGGGCACGGGCCCGCCGGCCGGACAGGGGCCGCTTCGCCCCGGCGGGAGCTGCCCCGGCGGAAGCGGCCGCATCATGATCACCGTCAGCCGGCCGGCCACCGGCCTGATCGTCATCCTCGCCGAGCGCGGACCCGCCGACCTGCCCGGACTCGCCGACCTGCCGAAGCTCGCCAGCCTGCCCGGGGTCCCCCGCCGGATCACCGGTCCCGCGTGGCGCCCGGCCCGCTGTCCCCGCACCGTTTGTCCCCGCACCGTCGCCCACTCGCACCCACGCGCCGGCGCTCTCCGGCGCATCGAGGCGGATCTGCGTCTTGGCGTCATGGGTATCCTCCTCCGCGACCGGCAGAAGGCTCCTCATGCGGGTCGTCACCGGTGGGGCGAGCCAGGCGTCCCGCAGTATCCGGCGTGTCTCGCGCTCCGGGTCGCCAGTAGACCCGATCAGCACGCGCAGCAACGCGTGGGCGCTCGGCCGGGCCATAGGCTCCTTGAGCAACGCCGCGCGGACCGCTGGGCGCAGGGCCAGCGGAACATCCCCGGTGTCGGCCTCGTCGTGGACCACCCGGTACAGCAGCGCGTCGGGCCGGCCGGTCCCGAAGGGGGGTCGCCCCGACGCGGCGAACAGTACCGTCAGGCCCCAGGCGAAGACGTCCGCCGGCGGGCCGATCTCGCCGCGTCCGGTGACCTGCTCCGGGGCCATGTAACCCGGGCTGCCCAGCAACACCCCCGTCCTGGTCGCGGCCGTCGCGTCGACCGCCGCCGCGATGCCGAAGTCGATCACTTTCGGGCCGTCCTCGCTGAGGATCACGTTGCCCGGTTTCAGGTCCCGATGGACGATGCCGGCGTCGTGGATGGCCTTCAGGGCCTCGGCGAGCCCGGTCGCCAGCGCCATGACGACCGGCATGGTCAGCGCGCCCCGGTCGGCGATCGCCTCGGCGAGGCTTTGGCCGTGGATGTGCTCGGTTGCCATCCACGGATCCTCGGCGTCGGGATCGGCATCGACCAGCCTCGCGGTGCAGGCACCGTCGACCGCCCGGGCGGCCGCGACCTCGCGACGGAACCGGCTGCGGAACTCGGGATCGGCCGTGAAGTCCGACCGGATCACCTTGAGGGCGACCGGCCCTCCGGTCTCGTCGTCGATGCCGAGGTAGACGACTCCCATACCACCGGAGCCGAGCCGCGCGGTGAGCGTGAACCGGGCGATCCGCTCCGGATCGCCAGAGCGCAGCGACATCGCCGGCACCGCACCCTCCTTTCCGTCGAGCTTTCCGCCGCGAGCCGACCGACAGCCGGCGAGGGTTGGCCGCCGGGGCCGACCGCCGCTCCGAACGTTCCGACGCAGTGGCCGAGGCAACGGTCGATGGAGCATCCCGACAGACCCGGAGGCCACGCCCACCGTGCCAGCTACATCTGTGACGGATCTGTGACGGAGATGCGACGGTCCGTGCGGTCGAATCACGGCGAGCAAACGAGTCCCGCCCGTGAGCGGATTCCGAGATTCCGAGATTCGAAGACCAGGAGATTCGAAGATCAGGAAATGGTCTGATGTTCGCGCAGCCGGATCAGGTCCGGATCCTGCTCGATCGCCTGGATGTCCTCGGCCCGGGCATGGGTGACAAAGTGCTCCAGGGGCACTTCGACGAACAGCCCTCGGGCCCGGACCGCGACCCGTCCGGTAGGGCTGTTCAATCGTCCCTCGCCACTAGCGTAGACCCGCCGGCCGAGCACGCCCTCGACCCGCGCCCTCAGGTGCAGGACGGTGCCCACGGGTACCGGCCGCAGGAAGTCCGTCTCCAGCCGGCCGGTCACCAGGCTGGTCCGGGTCAGATGCCCGAGCGCACCCAACGCCTCGTCGAGGGCGCAGCTGAGCAGGCCACCATGGGCGAGGCCCGGCGCTCCCTGATGATGCTCGGTCACCTCAAACGTCGCGCACAGCGCGAGGCCGGCATCGGCGTCGACCCGTAGGTGCAGTCCGTGGGCGGACTGGTCACCGCAGGCGAAGCACCGCACGTAGTGGGACGGCAGCACGGTGCCGGGCGCCGGTGCGTTCGCTGGGCGTGGCGGGAGTTGTGCTCCCGGTGGCAGATCTGTTCGCAACGGCGTCACGACCCGGACTGTACCGACGCGGTGGGATCCGCCTGGCATCTTGCCGACGTGCCTTCCACCAACCGGCTACCGGCCGACCCGCGGCCGAGGACTCCGCTCAGCTACCGGCGGCCGGCCGCGCGACGCAGGTGGCGCAACTCGCGGCGCAGCCTGATCTGAGGAATGACACCGATGAGTAGGCCGACGACGAGACCGGCGGCGGCCGAGGCGGCCAGTGCACCCGCGACCGACATCTGCCTGGTCGAACCGAACAGCCAGATGCTCACGCGCGCGTCGTTCTGCACGACGAAGACCACGACGGCGATCGCGATGAGCAGCACCAGCACGGTGATCGCATAGGTGGTGTAGGCAACCCCGCGACGCGACGGCCGGGCCCCGCCGGTGGGCGCACCCGGGACGCCGGGAGAATCCGGTCCGCCCGGGTGGGCCGGCTGGTGCGGAACGGGCGCCACGGCGCCCGGACCGGCCGGACCAACCGGACCGGCTGGACCAACCGGAACCTGGCCGGCAGGCGTTCCGGAAGGCGAGGCCGCGGGGGTCTGCCCGGCCGCCGCCGGCGCCGCGGGCGCGGGCGGAACGGCGGGCGGAGAGGCCGTACGCCTCGCGTTGCCGAACCCTCGGCCCGGCTGCTTCGGTCCCGTCATGATCGTCCTGTTCCTCGATCCGCCGCCATACCGCCCGATCGGCCGGCTCCGCGCACCGACAGCCCGATCAGCCCTACGCCCAGGAAGCGTAGACCGGGAAGCACTCTATACTGAAGGAAGCGGACGAGTTGGCCGGGCGACCGCGTCGGTGCCGGCTCGTCCGGCGTCGCCGAGGAAAGTCCGGGCTCCACAGGGCAGGGCGGTGGGTAACACCCACCCGGGGTGACCCGCGGGACAGTGCCACAGAAAACAGACCGCCGGTGCCGGTTCCGGCGCCGGTAAGGGTGAAACGGTGCGGTAAAAGCGCACCAGCGCCCAGGGTGACCTGGGCGGCTCGGTAAACCCCGCCCGGAGCAAGGTCAGAAGGCCCGTAGCCGCGAGGCCGCGGACCGCGCAGGCGTTCGAGGGCTGCCCGCCCGAGCCTGCGGGTGGACCGCTAGAGGCTGCCGGCAACGGCAGCCCGAGAGAGATGGTCGCCGCCGACGAGCCGTGAGGCTAGCCGGTACAGGACCCGGCTTACAGGCCACCTCGTCCGCCTCAGCGGCCCGACCACTCCCCGGTTTGTACAATCTGGGGATGAGCGAGATGCCGATCAGCGAGGCACGCGACCACCTCGGCGAGATCGTCTCCAAGGCGGAGCACGCCCATGAGCGGATCGTCCTGACCCGTCACGGCCGCGCGGTCGCGGCAGTGATCTCCATAGAAGATCTCCGTGAGCTGGAAGCGGCGGAGGACGAAGCGGATCTCGCCGTCGCCCGAGAGGCGCTGGCCGCCGAGGAGCCTCGCGTACCCCACGCCGACGTCCTCGCCGAGTTCGGCCTGAACTGACGTGGCGCACACCGTCGAGTGGACGACTGCGGCGCTGCGAGAGCTGCGCAAGCTCGACGCCTCCACCACTCGACGGATCCTGATCGCGGTAACACGACTCGCGGCGGAACCCCGCCCCTCGGGGGCCCGGGCCCTCACCGGCCAACCCAGCAGGATACTGCGGAACAGAGTTGGTGAATACCGGGTGATCTACCAGGTCGACCACACCCGCATTCTCGTCACGATCGTCCACGTCGCCCATCGGCGTGAGGTGTACCGGCACCTCTGACCCGAGCCGCTCGGCACCCCGGAGTCGGCACCCCCGGAGCAAGGTCCAAGGGCCCGTGGCCGTCACAAGTCGCGGACCGCGGAACCGTGCCTAGGGGACGTAATGAAGTAACAAATACGTGATCGAGAGCATCATCGCAGGTCACAGGCCTGTGGAGGGTTCGAAACGCGCAAGTTATTTCATTTCGACTCCCTAACCCTCCACAGTTCAGCTTCACCGAGGGTGGGGCCGCTGCTCGGCCGGGGTGGGGTGGTCTCGGCGCCGGCGAAGACGGTGATGGGCCGGCTGGTCGGGGACCGGCTGGTGGCGGTGGGCCGCGCGTTACCTTCCAAGGTGCTGTCGGCCGTTACGGCCGGGCTACCCATCGGGCCCTACCCCTCCCGTTGCGAGCCGCCCCCAGGCAGACAGCACCGCCCCGCCTGTGACTGGCGGACGGCAGATAGGGAACGCGCTCGTACAGGTCGTAGCAGGCGACCAGATGGATAGGGCCGCCGTTGGCATCGCGGAGTCGTTTGATGATGGTGGCCAGGGCGCTGGCCAAGCTGGGGCTTACAGGCCATCTCGTCCGCGTCCCTGTCTCGGCCGCCCGGCTTCACGTCCGGCAGCCGGGGCACAGCCGGCTGCTCAGACAAGAGGAGATACTTTACTGGATCTGTCGCTGATCTTGTGATTCTTCTGGCCCGCCGGT
>NZ_CDWRCK010000267.1:0-5384 GCF_977927595.1 Frankia sp. CcWB3 | reverse complement strand
GGGCAGGGCGGAGTGCGTGTGCGGAGCGCATGGGCGGAGCGCATGGGCGGGGCGGAGTGATGGCGGGTATCGCGGGTAGCCCCACTGCATGGCTGGAACCGACACAGAGGCGGTGCTCGCCGAACTGCTCGCCCGGCATGGGCGGACCTACGCCGACGAGATCGGCGCCGACGTGCCGGCTGACACCGCGGAAGCGATGTTCAGGCTGATCGTCTTCGCCCTGCTCGCGAGCGCACGGATCCGCACGTCGATCGCGGTCGCCGCCTGCCGTTCCCTGATGGACGCCGGCTGGACCGACGCCGCAGCCATGGCCGAGGCGACCTGGGAGGACCGTACCCGGGTGCTGAACGGCAGCGGGTACGCGCGCTACGACGAGAGCACCTCTCGGACATTGGAGGCGGCCTGCCGTTACCTGATGGACACCTACGACGGTGATGTCCGCCGGCTGCGGGATGCCGCCGAGCACTCCCCGGACCGGGAGCGGGAGCTGCTGCAGAAGATCAAGGGGATCGGTCCGGTCGGTGCCGACATCTTCCTGCGCGAGGCGCAGGCGGGATGGGACGAGCTGGTGCCCTACCTCGACGAACCTACCCGGAGAACGGCTGGAGCCCTCGGGCTGCCGACCGGCCCGGCGAGGCTCGCCGCACTGGTCGACCGGCAGGACTTCCCGCGGCTGGTCGCTGCGCTGGTGCGGGCGCGTCTCGAGCACGACGTCACCGACCTGCGGGAGGCGGCGAGCAGGCCCTGACGCCCGTCCGGTCCCGACCCCAGCTGGCGAGACAGGAGCAGACAGCAGGCGGGCAGCAGGCAGACAGGAATCAGGCAGGAGGACGTGTCGATGACGACGCACGACGACAGGATTCAACGCAAGATCGCGTTTCTGGTGGCACCGGAGGGCGTCGAGCAGGTCGAACTCACCGAGCCGTGGAAGGCCATCGAGCAGGCCGGCCTGAGTCCGGTGCTGGTGTCGACGGAGGGAGGCAGGGTGCGGGCGTTCCGGCACCTGGACCCCGCGGACACCTTCCCGGTCGACGTCACGGTCGCCGAGGCGGATCCCGCGGACTTCGACGCGCTGGTGCTGCCCGGCGGAGTCGCCAATCCGGACGAGTTGCGGTGGCAGCCGGGTGTTGTCGAGTTCGTCCGGTACTTCTTCGATGCCGGCCGCCCGGTGGCGTCGATCTGCCACGCTCCCTGGACCCTGATCGAGGCGGACGTGGTCCGCGGACGGCGCATCACGAGCTGGCCGAGCCTGCGCACCGATCTGCGCAACGCCGGGGCCGAGGTCGTGGACGAGCAGGTCGTCATCTGCCGGTCCGGGCCGAACACGCTGATCAGCAGCCGCAGACCGGATGATCTGCCGGCCTTCGACGGCACCCTGGTGGAGCATCTCACCTCGGTGGGCGTCTGATTACCTCGGTGGACGCCCCAGCTCGGGACGCCGTTCACCGTGGATGCGAAGGAACCGCCGGAAACGGCTCCTTCGCCCGGGCCGTCTGCTACCTCGGATCAGGTTGGTCGCTACCCCGCACCAGGTGGATCATTGCGGTGTATCCCGTCGCCGGACATCCGTAACCTGGAACAGCGATGATGCGGCATTCCGGCCGCCGTGCCGGATGGCGGGCCGGCTTGCCGTGGTTGCCGTGGTCGTTCGTGGACACGCCGTCGTTGTCGTGGACATGTCGTTACCAGGGTGGGGTCACCGGAGCCGGGTCACCAGGCGGGCCGGGAAGATCTGCCGGGGAGGGGCTGTTACTCTCCCTGGCTCACCTGACGGCGTCGGCCCGCAGCCCGGGAAGCCGCAGCCCAAGAATCCGACCGCGACCGGGAGGAGAGCCGGTGCCGACCATGCAGGACGTCGAGCGCGCCCGTGAACAGGCGTACCTGGACACGCTGTACATCCGGTTGGACGAGGTCCGCGAGATCACCCGTGGGCAGCTGCGCCGGGTCCTGCTGGAAAGTGGCACGGGCACCCCACAGTCACTCGTGGAACGTGACGTGTTCGCGGCGACCCACGCCGACCGGCTCGCCCGCCTCGACGCCGCCGAAGGGCGGCTGTGTTTCGGCGCGATGGACCACGCCGACGGGCGCCGGACGTACATCGGCCGGATCGGCCTGTCCGACAGCGAGCAGGAACCGATCCTGGTGGACTGGCGGGCCCCGGTGGCCACCGCCTTCTACCGGGCGACGCTGGCCGATCCGCACGGTCTGGTGCGGCGGCGTCATCTGCGGACCAAGGGCCGGGAGGTCACCGGCATCGCCGACGACCCGTTGAGCCTGCCGGCCGGCACGGCCACCGGCACTGGCACCGGCACGAGCGAGCCCGGCGGGGTGACGGCGTCCGGCGACACGATGTTGCTCGAGGCGCTGGCCGCGCCCAGGACCGGGCGCATGCACGACATCATCGCCACTCTGCAGGCCGAGCAGGACCGCATCATCCGGGCGCGGGCGAACGGCGTGCTCGTCGTCGACGGTGGACCGGGGACCGGTAAGACCGCGGTGGCGCTGCACCGTGCCGCCTATCTGCTCTACAACGACCGGGCTCGACTCGACCAGTCCGGCGTGCTGATCGTGGGGCCGAGTCCGGTGTTCCTGCGCTACATCGACCAGGTGCTGCCCTCCCTCGGGGAGACCGGGGTGATCTTCGCCACGCCGGGACGGCTCTTTCCCGGGGTCGACGCGCACGGCGTCGAGGACGCCGCGACCGCTGCGCTCAAGGGTGATCCGCGGATGGCCGAGGTCATCGCCGCCGCCGTCAGGGACCGGCAGCGGCTGCCGCGGCGAGAGGTGCTCATCCCCTACGACGATCACATGCTGCGCCTCGGTCGCGACACGGTCGCGCGGGTCCGCACCCGGACGCGGCGCAGCCGTCGCCCGCACAACTCGGCCCGTCGGATCTTCCTGCGCGAGCTGTTGGCAGAGCTGGCCACCCAGGTGGTGAACCAGATCCCGGGCGGGCTGCTCGACGCCGACGAACGCGGCCAGATCATCCGGGACCTGTGGTCGGCGGAAGAGGTCCGTACGGTGCTCGACGGCCTCTGGCCGCTGCTGACCCCCCAGCGGCTCCTCGAGGAGCTCTTCGCCGATCCGGCGGCCCTGGCGCGTGCGGCGGGTAGCCGACTCACCCCGGCGGAACGATCTCTGCTCGAGGACCGGCGGACGGCCGCAGCGTCCGCCCGGATCCCGGTGCAGCGCGACGGCGTGGGTACGGCGAGTACAGCGGCCGCCGAGCGGGTCGAGCGGGTCGAGTGGGTCGAGCGGGCGTGGGCTCCGGCCGATGTGCCGCTGCTCGACGAGGCCGCCGAGCTGCTCGGCGACCCGGGCGAGGAGACCGGCCGCGAGACCGCCCGCCGTGCCGAGCGGGAACGCGAGGAGGAACGCGAGTACGCCCGGGGCGTGGTGGACATGCTCGGGCTCGAGGGGCAGGTTGACACCGAGGCGCTCGCCGAGCGGTGGAGCGGGCCGCGGGCGCGGCGCAGTGCCGCCGATCATGCCCGCGAGGACCGCACCTGGACTTTCGGCCACCTGATCGTCGACGAGGCCCAGGAGGTCTCGCCGATGTTGTGGCGGCTGCTGTGGCGGCGCTGCCCGGGACGCACGGCGACCCTCGTCGGTGACCTGGCCCAGACCGCCCGGCCGGGCGCGCCGACGTCCTGGGGGGAGCTGCTGGGGCCCGCGGTCGGCGACCGGTTTACGGTCGAGCGGCTCAGCGTCAACTACCGCACACCTCGGGAGATCATGGACGTTGCCGCCGACGTCCTGCGGGCGCAGGACCCGACGGTCTCCGTTCCCCTCTCAGTGCGTTCGGTGGGCCGTGCCCCGACGGCGGTGCGCGTGGGCGACGTGACGACCGACGATGTCCCGGGCCTCGTCGGTCTGCTCGAGACTGGTCTGCTAAAGGACAGGCGGACCTTCGCCCAGGAGCCTTCCGGGGACCTCGTCGCCGCCGTGGTGTACGCGGCGAGCCGGGCCGCGAGCGAGGTCGGCGACGGGCGGGTCGCCGTGATCTGCCGCCCGCAGGACATCCCGGGGCTGCGCGGCGCCCTCATGGCAGCCCTCCCGGATCTGGCGGTCGCGGCGGACTCCGTCGACCCCGCCAGATCCGTCGGCAACGCTCTCGACGCGCCGGTGGTGGTGCTGAGCGTGGCGGAGAGCAAAGGTCTCGAGTTCGACGCGGTGGTGCTGGTGGAACCGGCCGCGTTGCTGGCCGGGCCGACCCGGGGGCTCGCCGACCTCTACGTCGCGCTGACCCGGGCCACCCGTTTCCTGACCGTGGTGTATTCCGGCGAGCTTCCGCCGGTACTGGGCCGACTCGCCCGGCGGTAACGTGCCCGCCCGCGGACGGGTTCCGGATCCGTCCGCAAATACCAGCTAGCCCTGCGTGAGGAGCAGCGTCGGAACAAAATTCCGATATTTTCTTGATATAAAATGTCCATCCATCGTTCATCGGAACGTTGTTCCGTGTGGCTAGGTTCGTGGATGTGACGACCAGGCCCAGGGCGACCAGGCCCAGTGAGACCGGCGCGGCGAGCGTTGCTGACGAGCCGGCTGGCACCCTTGCTGAACGGGTGCGGGGGGCCGCCGCGGATCTCGCTCCGAGCGAGGCCCGGGTCCTCGAAGCGTTGCTGGAGCCGGGAGCGGAGATCCTTAATCTTTCGGTATCCGAGGTCGCCGCTGCCGCGGGGGTGGGGGTCGCCACGGTCGTCCGCGCGTGCCAAAGTCTCGGCTTCAAGGGTTTCCAGGCAGCCAAGATCGCTCTAGCTCAAGATCTTCTGCCGCTCGGTGAACGCCCCCGGGAGGACATCGATCCCAGCGACACCGTGCATCAGGTGCTTGCCAAGCTGGCGGCCTCGAACGGTCAGGCACTGTCGCGCGTCCCGATGAGCGTGGGCGCGGGTGCGCTTGCCGATGCCGTTGAGGCGCTCCATGCGGCGCGGCGTGTTCTTTTTCGGGGGGTCGGCACAAGCGCACCGATTGCCGCGGACGGGGCGTTTCGGCTGGCCACGATCGGCGTCCCGGCCAGCTTCCCGCCGGATGTGCACACGCAGCACGTGCAGGCACGCCTGCTCGGGCCGGATGATGTCGCGGTCGCGGTGAGTCACACCGGGGCGACTCATGAGACCGTAGGCGCTGCTCGCGGCGCACACGCCGCCGGTGCCGCGGTTATCGCGATCACCAGTTTTCACAGCAGCCCGTTGACGGAGGTCGCGACAACCGTGCTCGTCGCCGGGAGTCGTAAAACCCGGTACCAAATAGAGGCGATGACCAGCCGTCTCGCCCACCTCCTGGTTCTTGAGAGCCTTTTCATCGCTCTTCTTCTGCGGAATCCTGACCATGCCCGCATCGCGCAGACTCTGGCTGCGGATGCTCTCGATGAACACTGTTAC
>NZ_CDWRCK010000266.1:3474-5850 GCF_977927595.1 Frankia sp. CcWB3 | reverse complement strand
GAGTCTCTTCGTCAGGCCCGCGCGCGCATCCCTGAGCAGGCGTTCCGCCTCGTCGATCCGGCCGAGCTGGCGATGGATCAGGGCGAGGTTGAGGTCGCAGCCATAGGTATACGGATGGTCCGGGCCGAGGACGTCCCGGTAACGGCGAACGGTCTTCTCGATCCGAATGGTCGCCTCGTCCGGATCGCCGGCGACCCGCTGCGCGTTCCCGAGGTTGATCCCGGCGGCGAGGGTGTCCGGATGCTCCGACCCGAACTGCCGACTGTTGGTGTACCGGCCGTGCACCTCCTCGGCGAGTTCGAGGGCCTCGGTGAAGTCCCCGGCCTTCCGGCGAGCCACCGACAGGTCCTTCGCCTGGAGGAGAACATGCGCGTGCTCCTCCGGCAGGACGCGACGGTGACGAGATCGCGGTAGAGCAGGAAGGCCTGCTCCGCCGTTCTCCTGGCCTCGAGATACTGCCCGGCCTGCCGCAGGTCGCGCGCGACCGTGGCGAGCGAGAAGACCACCTGCGGGGCGTCGTCACGGCCGAAGAGGTTACGCCGGTCGGTGAGGTTCTTCCGGTCCGTCTCGAGAGCTTCGGCGTAGGAGCTGGTCAGGCTGTAGTCGACCGCCAGGTTGTTGACGGCGTTGAACGTACGGTTGTCGTCGTCGCCGAAGACACGGCGGTGCAGGGCCACGGTACCCTCGTCGAGTTCACGGGCGGCCTGGAACTCGCCGCGCGCACGCAGGTCGGCGCCGTGACCGTTGAGGATGACGAGGGTCTCCTCGTGGTCCGCACCGAGTACCTCGGTGATGGCCTCCAACGTCGGGCGCCGGAGATCATAGGCTTCCCGGTACCGGCCCAGCGCCCACAGGATGTCCGCCTTGATGCCCTGCAGGATCAGGACGTCGGGGTCGCGACCCCCCGGTTCCTTGATCCATTGCTCCAGGGTGCGGTCGGCCTCGGCGAGCCCGGTGGTGAAGTCGCCGACGCCGTAAAGGTAGCCGACGATGTGTTCCACCAGCTGGCGGGTGGGCGCCGACCGCGCCAGGTAGACCTCGGACGGGAAGATGTGCGGAAGCAGCTTGTCGTACTGCGGCCAGGCTTCGGAGTCGCCCGGCTCACCCGGGTCGGCCGCGACGAGCAGCTGGTGCACCTCGTCCCGCATGCGTTCCTGATCCTCGCGGGGCAGATCGTTGCGGATGAGCTTCTGCACGAGCCGGTGGACCTGCAGCGTCTTGCGGCTGTTGTCAATGCGGGCGAGGGCGTAGCGGCCGAGCTCCCGCATCGCCCGGCTCACCAGGAGGCGGTCCCGCATGGCGCTGCCGAATTCGGACCCGAGGATGTACTTGCCGCGGTCGAGGATCTCCAGGGAGATCGGCTCGGGGCCGAAGAACGCGCAGCGGCGCAGGAGCTCGAGGGCGAATGGCGCCTGCTCGCTGAGCCGGCTCACCGACAGGCTCCAGGCGGCCGCGACCGGCCTGGAGTAGTCCGACGGAGGGTTCTCCGCGAGCAGTTTCCCCGCCTCGGTGCGGAGCAGCTCGAGGTACTCCTTGACGTCCATCCCGGTCTCGAACTGCAGCGCGCCGGCCTGCTCCAGGGCCAGCGGCAGGTCGCCGAGTTCCTCGGCGAGCTGATCGGCGTCGGCATCGGCGATGCCGGGGACTCGGCGGTGGAGGAACTCGAGGCTCTCGCGCCGGGCGAAGACGTCGACCTCCAGCGTGTCGACCAGGCTCTCCCACCGCCGGTTGCGCGAGGTCACGAGCACGTGACCGGGGCCGTGCGGCATGAGGCTGTGGACCGTCTCCGGCTGGTCGGCGTTGTCGAAGATAAGCAGCCAACGCCGGTACGGCACGCCGCGGCGCAGCGCGTCCAGCACCGCGGAGACGGCCTCCTCGACCCGCAGCGGCCCGGCCTCCGCCAGACCCAGCCGCGGCGCCAGAGAGGCCAGATTGGAGCGGACCAGTAGCGGCTGGTCGGCGGGGATCCACCACACCAGGTCGTATTCCGCCTGATAGCGGTAGGCGTACTCGATCGCAAGGTGAGTCTTACCCACACCACCGAGACCCTGCAATGCATGCGGTAGCACGGCGGTGACGTCGAGACTGTCCGAGGTTACCCGCCTGCGCAGGTCCGCAAGCAGGCTGTCCCGGCCGGTGAAGTTCTTGTTCCGCTGGGGAACGTTGCCCCAGACTGTCGGAACTCCTCGACCCGGTCCGTGTTCCGGATCGACCTTCACCGCCGAAGCCACTGCACCCCCGCATTCCGGGCGCGGTCGGCGACATCTCGGCGCCCGCGCCCCACCGAGTAAAAGATTCGATCCGGACGCGTGCTAATGCTACACCCCGACCCTATCGGAGAGGAGGGTCTCGCATCTCGGCCGTCGCCGGCCCGCC
>NZ_CDWRCK010000266.1:2636-3449 GCF_977927595.1 Frankia sp. CcWB3 | reverse complement strand
GAGTAAAAGATTCGATCCGGACGCGTGCTAATGCTACACCCCGACCCTATCGGAGAGGAGGGTCTCGCATCTCGGCCGTCGCCGGCCCGCCGCACCATCTCGCCACCCCAGCGGTTTCCTTGTCAGGGGTCAAGCGCCGGGGCCGGCGCGTCGCCGCCGGGTCCGTCCGGCGGTGACGGCGACCACTGTCGCGATCGATCGACTGGCTTTCCGCGGGGGAGGAGCTCCGACGTTGTGGCATTCGCCGCGAGCGCATACTATCGCCGCGAGCGCATACTAGGTTGTTGTCCCGCGGAGCGCCGGCAGCGCACGACTGACGGCGGACGGGCGGTGCCGTCCTTTGCGGACTGAGTCCATGACCGAGTCCATGACCGACCGGCGGTACGCCTCCCGTGGGCGGGGGTCCGCTCGGCTCGGCGGTCGTGCGCGTCTCGCGGTGCACGGGAGGCGCTTTCGGGTGGTACGTCCGAACTCCGGCGACCCGGCGTCGGATATCATTCAGGGGTACTGTCAGGGGTGCTGTCGATTCGCCGGGGAGAGGCTTTTTACTACCTTGTTTACCAGGATGGTCATTGCTTGTGAAGGAAGGCGGGGAAGACCTGACCCGACCAGCGATTTCGGGACGCGGGGGTAGTGGTGGTCACCGTACTTCCCCGCCATTCTCCCTATGTCGGCCTCACGCCCTTTCAGGAGACCGACGCCGAATTTTTCTTCGGGCGCCGCGCCGCGGCGCACGCCCTGCTCGCGAAATGGCTTGAAAGTCGGCTGGTCGTCCTGCACGGGCGGGCCGGGGTCGGAAAAACGTCGTTGTTG
>NZ_CDWRCK010000266.1:0-2228 GCF_977927595.1 Frankia sp. CcWB3 | reverse complement strand
CCGGTCGGTCCGGACGCGGACGATGGCCTGGTCCGCTCGACCGGAAATCCCTACCTGGAGTCGTTGCTGCGATGTTGGGCGGGCGACGCCGACACCTGGTCGCTGGTGGACGCCATCCAGAGCAAGCGGCACGGTCACGGCGCCGCCGGTCGTGACCGTCAACTCGGCTCCGCGCGGCCGATCCTGGCCGCTGTGGACCAGTTCGAGGACTTCTTCGTACCCCACTCGCCGTATCTGGACCCGTTGCGCACCCAGTTCGTCGAAGTTCTCGGTGAGGCCGTGGCCGCCCTCCCGGACCTGCACCTGTTGCTGGTGATCCGGCGTAACCACCGGGCCGCGCTCGCGCCCTACGAGGACACCCTCGCCGGTGGCTCGACGATCGCCAGGGTCGCCGTCGGACCGTTGGACCGGCGCTCGGCAACTGCGGCGCTGACCGAACCGTTGCGGGCGGCGGGCCGACGCCTCCCGCCGGGTGTCGCCCAGGCCTGCGTCGACGGCCTTGTCACCAGCCGTGTGGTGGACGCTACCGGGACGGAGTCCGTTCTGGTCGCCAGCACGGTGCAGCCGGCGTACCTCCAGCTCGTGGCGACGGCCATCTGGCGCTCCCCGCTCGTCACCGCCGGACCCGCCACCGAACCCGCCGCCACCGAACCCGTCACCGGCGCCCAGCTGGCGGAGACCGGTGATGCGAGCATGATCCTCGGGGCGTATCTGACCCAGGCGATCGTGGCCGTGGCCCGGGAACACGACCTCGACGACGGGGAGGTGTGCACCTGGCTGACCCGGACCTTCATCACCGAACGCGGCCGGCGGGGAGCCGTCGACGAGGGCATCGAGACGACCGCCGGGATGCCCACCACCCTCCTCGACGCACTGGTCGAGCGATATGTCCTCGCCAGTGAATGGCGTTCGGGTTCCCGGCGGTTCGAGCTCTTCGACGATCGCCTTATCCCGCCGCTGCAGGAGGCCTTCCCGGACTGGTCCGTCGCGGGACGCTTGGCTGGTGCGGCTGGTGCGGCCGATTTCCTCCAGGCCGCGCTGGTGAGCTTCGCCGACGGCGATGTCGTGGCCGCGCGCGGCCATGTCGACGAGGCGTTGCTCCGCAGCCCGGACGGCTCCCGGACGACGGCCCGGACATCGGCCCCGCGGGCCGAGCTCGATGAGGCGCAGGCCCGACCCGAGCAGGCGGAGCAGGGGTACCGTGAGGCCGCCGAACTCTACGAATCGCTGTCCGACACCGAGGGTTCGGGCCGTGCCCTGGCCGCCATCGGCCGGCTCCTGCTGCGCGGCGGTCAGTACGGCCGGGCCATCGAAGATTTTCAGGCCGCTTCCGCGCGGCTGCCGGCCGACTCCGGCGTCCAGGCCGACCTCGCCCGGGCGCTGTGGTACTCCGGCCAGCCCTGGGGGGCTGCCGCCATCTTCTCGACCGTGCTGACGATCGCTCCGGAACCGGAGGCCGCCCTTGCCGGGCGGGGACAGCTGCGGGTGGAACTGGGGGACGACGTTTCGGCGTTGGAGGATCTCGAGCGGGTGACACGGCTGGCTCCCGACGTCGCCGGCGTCACGGAAGTGCGGGCGACCCGCGCCCTGGCGCTGGCCCGGCTCGGCCGATCGAGGGAGGCATCCGACGAGACCGCGGCGGTCCTGGACGCGGCGCCGGACAGCGGCCCGGTCCTGTGGCGTGCCGCCGGTGTGGCGCGTGCCGCCGGCGAGGACACTCGAGCGGACGATCTGCTGCGGCGCGCGCTCGACGCACGCGATCCGGCGCTGCTCCCGCATCAACAGGAGCAGGTGCTCCGCTCGCTGCGCCGCTCGGGGGCCATGGCCTGACACCGGTATCGCAGCAGCGCGGCTGGGAGGTTGATCCAGGATGACTCTACATCGCCAGGCGAGTGATGATCGGGCGGAGCGGACGGTCGACGTACGGCCGCACCTGGTCCCGTCGGGCGAGGAAGTCGTGGTCCCGCGGTTCCGGATGCCGCAGGAGTCGATTGCGCCGGAGACGGTCTACCAGATCGTCCACGACGAGCTGATGCTCGACGGCAACGCGCGGCTGAACATGGCCACGTTCGTGACCACCTGGATGGACCCGTACGCCGACCGGTTGATGGCCGAGTGCGCCCCGAAGAACATGATCGACAAGGATGGGTAGCCGCAGACGGCGGCGCTGGAGGAACGGCGAGTCATCGTTCCACCACTGAGCCGGGCGCCGGGCGCGGGGGCGGGGG
>NZ_CDWRCK010000265.1:0-5440 GCF_977927595.1 Frankia sp. CcWB3 | reverse complement strand
CAACCACCCCGCCCGGCGCGGCCCACAGCCATGCCCGTGAACCGTCACCTACAGCAAGATCACTAAAGCAGGTGAATGTTTACCTGGACATGTGGGATGAGGCCCCGGGTGGGTTGGATCATCGCTCCGGCCGTGTTCCGTACCGGACGGAAGCGGGCCGGCGGGTACAAGGTCGGTGCCATCGCTACCGGCCATCCTTCCCACGCATGCCGCCGCGACAGATCCTCGTCTGGGAAATCACGATTCCGGGCCGCTTCCTGTTCATGGGGTCATCAGGTCGGTTGACCGCTACAGTCATAGTTTCCAGCCGGAGTACCGGCATGGCCATAGTGCCGGGTTGCTACGGAGGGGTCCGCATCGGGGCGGTATGCCCGGGCGTATGGCGGGTGGAAACCCTCCCGCCGGATCCGTGACAGAACGTTGCGGCGGGCCCGACCCGGTCCGGCGGTGCGCCCCCGGGCACGGACAGTCGCCGCCGCAGCCGCCACCCCTTCGACGCCTCGTCAACT
This sequence comes from Frankia sp. CcWB3, assembly GCF_977927595.1. Lineage (NCBI taxonomy): Bacteria > Bacillati > Actinomycetota > Actinomycetes > Frankiales > Frankiaceae > Frankia > Frankia sp. CcWB3. The sequence goes on along the minus strand of NZ_CDWRCK010000265.1, from coordinate 4,931 downwards.
CTCGGTATCGAGGGGCATACTGACTGTCTTTTTGTGGATGTTTGCAGGAACCGCGGACCGGGTGGCGGAGCCCGTGTTTCGATGCCGCCTATATCGTTCTACCGCATGATCGACCCGCAGCCGGGCTCGAGAAGGAGGCATTCAATGCGGTACGCCGTATCTTTCCCGCGACGAGTCGGACGGCCGTTATCCTCCGGAGCGCCGGGAGCGCCGGCGTCCGGAGGAGGTCGTCCCGCGCGGCGCGGCTCCCGGCGGGCGGGCCGGCGCGGCGGCGCAACCCGGACCACTCGGACCACTCGGACCACTCGGACCACTCTGACCACCGCCGGGGCGACCCTCGTGGTGAGCGGCATCCTGGCTCTGGTGAACGCGGGCGCCGCGCAGGCCGGTGGAGCGACCTGGGCGAACTGCCCGGGCGGGCAGGCGACGGAGGTTGGTGTGCCGGCGGCGGCCGGAGAGCCGAACAGACCCGCGACGTATCTCGACGCCGGTTTCTACGTCCATGTCGCCTCGTTGTGGCCGCCGGCCACGGCATCGCTGTGCCGGACCGGTCCAGGCCGGGGTGAGGAGGCCGGCGAGCCGATCTTCAGGTTCGGGCACCTGGGCTGCCCCGGCGGCGACGCGACCTTCGGCGTGCGCAGGCCCGCGGTGCTGGGCCGGGCGAGCGCCGACGTCCCGTCGGCGACCTGGGGAACCTACCTGCCGGCCGGCTGGTACAGCCTGGACGATCTGAGTGACCCATCGTGGACGTCGGTTTGCTGGTCGTCCAGGAGACGCTGACCGATCCCGGCCGGCGAAGCGCCGATTCCGGGCGAAGCGCCGATTCCGGTCAACCGGATTGACCGGATTAACCGGAATCGGCGCGGGAGGGCTGGACGATCAGTAGCGGTAGTGGTCGGCCTTGTACGGACCCTCGACGGGCACGCCGATGTAGTCCGCCTGCTGCTTGGTCAGCTGGGTGAGCTTCACGCCCAGCGCGTCGAGGTGCAGCCGGGCGACCTTCTCGTCGAGGTGCTTGGGTAGCACGTACACCCCGAGGGGGTAGTTTTCGGTCTTCGTGAACAGCTCGATCTGCGCGATCACCTGGTTGGTGAAGCTGTTCGACATCACGAAGCTCGGATGCCCGGTAGCGCAACCGAGGTTCATCAGCCGGCCCTCGGCCAGCACGATGATCGAGTGGCCGTCCGGGAACACCCACTCGTCGACCTGCGGCTTGATGTTGATCTTCTCGATGCCGGGGGTCCTGGCCAGGCCGGCCATGTCGATCTCGTTGTCGAAGTGCCCGATGTTCGACACGATCGCCTGGTGCTTCATCGCCGCCATGTGCTCGGCGTGGATGATGTTGAAGTTGCCGGTCGTGGTGACGAAGATGTCCGCCGTCGCGACGACGTCCTCCAGGGTGGTGACCTGGAAACCATCCATCGCGGCCTGCAGGGCGCAGATCGGGTCGATCTCGGTGACGATCACCCGGGCTCCCTGGCCGCGCAGCGCGTCCGCGCAGCCCTTGCCGACGTCACCGTAGCCGCACACCACGGCGACCTTGCCGCCGATGAGCACGTCGGTGGCGCGGTTGAGACCGTCGATGACGGAGTGGCGGCAGCCGTACTTGTTGTCGAACTTCGACTTCGTCACCGAGTCGTTGACGTTGATCGCCGGGAATGCCAGCGTGCCGGCCTTCGCCATCTCATAGAGACGGTGCACGCCGGTCGTGGTCTCCTCGGTGACGCCCTTGATGTTCTTCGCGGTCTCGGTCCACCGGCCCGGCTTCTCCGCGATGGTGCGGCGCAGGGTCTCCAGGACGATCGCGTACTCCTCGCCGTCCGCGGTGTCCGTCGCGGGGACCGCGCCGGCCGCCTCGAACTGGGCGCCCTTGTGGACGAGCAGGGTCGCGTCGCCGCCGTCGTCGAGGATCATGTTCGGGGTGCCGCCGCCCGGCCAGGCCAGCGCCTGGTCCGTGCACCACCAGTACTCCTCGAGGGTCTCGCCCTTCCAGGCGAAGACCGGCACGCCCCGCGGGTCGTCCTTGCTGCCGTTCGGCCCGACGACGACGGCGGCGGCCGCGTGGTCCTGGGTGGAGAAGATGTTGCAGGAGACCCAACGGACGTCGGCGCCGAGCGATACCAAGGTCTCGATCAGCACCGCGGTCTGAATTGTCATGTGCAGGGAGCCCATAATGCGGGCGCCCCTGAGGGGCTGGCTGGCCGCGTATTCCGCCCGGGTGGCCATGAGGCCGGGCATCTCGTGCTCGGCAAGCCGGATCTCCTTGCGGCCGAACTCGGCCAGTGCGAGATCCGCGACCTTGAACTCGAAACTCATGCCCTCTCCTTCGACGCTCGGGCGGCTGCCGAGCCTATACGGCGGATGTCTCGTCCTGGTTTCCACCCGCCATCGGCTGTGGCCGTGATGCGCCGGCCTTGGAACGGGTTTCTTGAGCGTCCCACATGTCGCCGCGTTGACGAAGACCCGGTCCGGTCCTGTCGCCGACCGCCGGACCCGGGTCGGCCTGGCGTGGCTGGTGCACCCAGCCGCGCTCGTCCGCCCAGATCAACAGGGGTGGGAGGACGACCAGCGCGGACAGCAGGGCGACGGCGACGTTGAGGGCAACCAGCAGACCGAAGTCGCGCAGCAGCGGCAGGGAGCTGAAGGCCAGGACGGCGACCCCGATCACGGCGGCGAGCGCGGAGACCACGAAGGCGCGTCCGGTGCGGGCCGCGGTCTGGTCGACGGCCTCCTTCGGCGTCAGGCCGCGTCGACGCTCCGCCAGGTGGCGAAGCACGAGCAGGGTGGTGAACTCGCTGCCCAGCGCGATGACGAGCGGGCCGCCGACCGCGGTGAGCGGGCTGAGGTCGACGCCGGCCAGCCAGGCGATCATGGAGCTGAGCCCGACCGCGATCAGCACCGGCACCAGCGACAGGACCGCCCGGACGATGCTGCGGTGCCAGACCAGCAGCATGAGCAGGACGCCGACCAGCGCGAAGTAGGTCAGCTGGGTCCGGTTCTTCGTGAAGTTCTCCAGCAGCCCGGTGCCGACCACGGCGAGGCCCGACGGGGTGGCGCGTACCCCTTGCGGCGGATGGACCGTGTCCCGGATGTCGTCGACGATCGCGGCCCGCCGTTCCAACGAGCCCGATCCGGTGCGGAAGACGAGGTTGAGCGCGTTGTGGGCCAGGTTCACCGTGGCGCGCTGGATGTCAGGCGGCGCCGCGGCGTAGCCGAGCCGGATGTCCTGACCCGTCGGCAGGACGACCGTCGTGTTCGGCACCTCCATCATGAAGCTGATGGTCGTGACGAGGCTCGACGCGGTCAGCAGGTCGGCCGGGTCCTTCGCGAGCCGGGTGTTCGCGAACTCGGCGAGGAAGGAGACGGTGGCGTCGTCGAAGACGTTCGGCGACTGGACGTAAATGCCCAGCTCGCTGGCGGATCCGGTGCTCGCGCGCAGCGTGTTGATGTTCTTGATGACCTGACTCTGCTGGTCGACCCATTTCTCCGGATCGGTCTGGATCTTCAGCGTGCCGTCGGTGACGATCCCGACGGCGAAGACCGCGACGGACACGACGGCGAGCGGGACCGCGGTGATCCGTGGCAGGGATCCCAGGGCGATCACCATCCGACCCAGCGGGCCGTGGGTGTAGTCCTTCGGGGGGTCGGCCGGCGACGTTCCCGCAGGCCCAACGAGGCGGTGAGAAGCAGGATCGTGGCGATGACGATCACCGGCAGGCCCAGGGCGAGCAGCGTGCCGAAGTCCCGGATCATCGGGACGTCGCTGAACTCCAGCGCGAGGAAGGACAGCACCGCGGCGACGGTGGCGGCGCTCAGCGCGGGCAGCAGCCCGGCCAGGGCCGCGATGACGGGATGGCCGGCCCGGGCCAGCTGGGCCTCCTCCTCCACCCGGCTGTGGAGCTGGACGGCGAAGTCGATGCCGACGCCGAGCAGCACCGGCAGACCGGAGATGGTCACCACCGACAGTGGGATGCCCGCGTAGCCGGCGAGGCCGAACGCCCAGATGAGGCCGACGGCGACGACGCCGAGTGGGAGCAGCCGCCAGCGCACCGCGAAGGCGACGAGCAGCAGGCCGGCCATCAGCGCCAGGGAGATGCCCCCGAGGGTGGCGAACCCGCCGCGCAGGTAGTCGTTGAGGTCGCGGAGCAGCGCGGGCGCCCCGGTCGACGCTGTCGTCGCATTATCGAATATGCGTTCGGATACGGCCTTCTCGACCAGGGTCGCGGCCTGGCCCTCGGTCGTGAGGGAGGCGTTGCCCCGCAGTCGGGTGACCATCTGGCTGGTGGATTCGGTCGGGAAGAATGGCTTGATCGACTTGCGGATGGCACCCGTGTTGTCGCGGAGCAGGAAGGAGACCCATGCCGGGTTGTCGTAGACCCGCTCGGCCACCGGGATCGCCTGCATCCGCTGCAGGGTCGTGATGGAGTCGGCGAGGCGCCGCTGGGCGGAGGCCGGATCCGGGTCGCGGCGCTGGGCGCCGAGCAGGATCTTCCCGGCGGGGCTGTTGACGGGATTGCCGTCCGGGCTCGTGACCAGGTTGTTCGTGAACTCCAGCGCCGCGAGCGGGGTGATCACCGATTCGATCCGGTCATCGGCGTCGAGGCTGGCCTGCAACTCCCGGAACTGGCTGATGTCGCGCTTGGTGAACAGGTCCTCGAGTCGTTCGCCCTTGTCCAGGGCGAACAGCGTGACCATCGCCTGGCCGCCGAAGAGGGACTGGTAGGCGACGTTGTCCCGGGCGACCTGGGAGTCGGGGTTCAGATAGTTGTCCTGGCCGGTGGTGAACTCCAGCCGGGTGGTTCCGAACCCCAGGGCGGCGGTGACGAGCCGCGCCACGACGGCGACGATGCCCGAGCGCCGACTGACCATACTGACCATACGGACGAGTGCCACCGATGGATCTGTCGCTGATCTTGTGATCGAACTGGCCC
>NZ_CDWRCK010000264.1:0-5528 GCF_977927595.1 Frankia sp. CcWB3 | reverse complement strand
GGCGGGTGGTGGTCGCTGAGGGCAGGAACTCGCACGGTGACACACGCGCGCAGCCGCGACTGAATCACAGTCGGGCGGATCATGATCGGGTAGATCATGGTCGGGTAGATCATGGTCGGGTGGGCGGTGGCGCCGATCCCGGCCCACCCGCCGATCCGGTTCACGACCCGGCGCGGAACTTCTCGGACCCCGTGCGTGACCTCCCCGACAACGCGGCTCGGACCGAGCGGATCCGGTCGGGTCCGGCAGCTGAGGGAACCGCCGCGCCCCGGCGCCGCCAGCCGTCCGAGGGTCGGATCGTCGCGTTCAGCACGCTGGCGACGAGATCCGCCAGGAGGCCCGGGCCGGCGGAACGGCCCGACCACCGCGGCGGTTGGCACGATCCACGCGGCGGTTGGCATGACCCGCGCGGTGCGGGTGTCTCCCCGCCGGGTGGGGCCGATGACCTCCGGCACCGACCCGCGTATTCCTCGTCTCCCCCGGACCCGCGCGCGCCGTCCGGGCTGGACCGGGGATCTCCTCCGGACCCGGACGGCTTCTCCCGGGGAGGCGGTCGGCCGGGTTCCGGGCTACTGGACGAGGTCAGCTTCACCGGGTACCAGCACGCGATCAGGGACGACGACCCACGGACCGCCGGGGAACCCTGGCGCCCCTCGAACCGGATGTCACCGGGCGGTGCCTCCGGCCGGCCACGAGCGGACCCGCTGGGACAGGGCCGGCGGGGGAGCCCTGAAGCCGACGGGCCGGATGTCGGTGACGCCGCCGCCGGTGACGCCGCCGCCGGTGACGCCGCCGCCGTCCCGGAGCCGGCCCGCCCGCACGGCCGCGTGGCCGGTAGCCGAGCCCGTACCCGAGTCCCGGCCGGGGAGGGGGCCGCCAGCACCGTAACCCGGTACTCAGCGCGATTCAGGCGGCGGTGCTCGCGGCGGTCCTCGTCGTCGGCGTCTCGCTCGGCCGGACACTGGCCCTGCCTGGTGACGCCGGGACGATGTCCCGGGTCGCGGACTGGGGACGGGTGAACCATCTGTCCTTCCTCGTGGACCAGTTCGACCGGCGTCGTTAGGGCCTGGCGTCTTAGGGCCTGGCGTCGTCAGGGCATGCTGCCTGGATCCGCGGCCGTCGGAGCGGCCCGGCGGGGGCATGCCCGGCGGGCGCCGTCGGCGGAGATGGGGCTTCGCGGCTCAGGCCCGCAAAAAGTTCGCAAAGATGGCGTACAACGTAGAGGTTTGCCGACCAGAGAGCGATTGTTGTCATCGTTGCCGTACTTGTCGCTTTATGGCCTCCATTGAGTATGATCGAATCAATGTCCGGGTAACCTGCGGATCCTCGGCCACGCGGACCATCCGGGCCGGCGGAGCAGGAGAAGCGGTCCCGGCGAAATTGGTTGCGCCCAGTTTGCCGAATCTTCTTGCATCCGATGGCCCCGGGCGTGTGAAATCGGTATCGGTAGGTCTGTCGCATTCCGTCGACCTCGCCGCGAAGAGGCCCGTCTCGGGCATCCTGGTCGCCGACGTTCGGCCGAGCGCGCGTCCTGGCCTGCCAAAGCATCCAGGGAGGCCACGTGCGTCCAAGACCCGCACCTTCTCCTGCGGCACCCCTGACCGTGAACAGTGGCGGCCAGGGGCGGGTGAGTCAGGACCGGGCCGGGCAGGGTCATGTCGGCAACGGCCGGGCCGGGCAGCTCCCGGACGCCTCCGATGGACCCGGCCGGCTGCCCACCGAGGCCGAGGCTGCCGCGATCACGGCGGCGGTCTTCGACAGCCCGCTGGTGTCCAGGGTGTCGCCGGATGGTCTGCGCATCACCGGCATCCGCACCTCGACCGGCGCACCCGACTGGGCGTTCGCGGTGTTGTCCCCGCCGGGCGGTACCGATCCGGCGATCGCGGTGCTGCGGTGGGACACCAGCTGCGGATGGGTGCTCGACCAGGTGGGGACGGCTCGGGTCGGGATCGGCGGTGGAGCGGCCGGACGGCACGACGACCTGCCGTGCGGGGCCATCACCCGTCGCCGCGGTGCCGGTGTCCGCCGCGGTTGCGAATCCGGCATCCGCCCAGGTGACGCGGCACGGCCCGGCTGAGCGACGGCGCCCTGCCGGCCTGGCGCCGCGCCAGCTACCGTCGTGAGGGTGTCGATGCCGGCCACCGAGGCCTCAGGACAGCCCGGGACCCTCGTGGACTGGTTGCGTGCGCTTCCGGATCAGGCGTTGACCCGGCTCTTCCTCCTACGGCCGGACCTGGCGATGCCGCCCCCACCGGACTTCGAGGTGCTTGCGGCCCGCCTGGAGATCCGGGTCAGCGTGGCCCGCGCGTTGGAACGTCTCGACACGGGCGCCTGCGAGCTCCTGGAGGCGTTGACGATCCTTCCCCGGCCGGTGTCCCTGGCGGAGCTGACAAGGTTCTGCGGGCATCCGGAGGTGTCCGAGCCGGTGGGCCGGCTTCGTGACCTCGGGCTCATCTGGGGCGACGACGACGAGCTGCGGGTTACCGGGATGGTCGTCGACCTCCTCGGCGTGCGCCCGCTGGGGCTCGGCCGTCCCGTGCGAGCCTGCCTGACGACGTACCGGCAGTCCCAGCTCGCCCGGCTCCTGACCGCGGCCGGCCTGCCGGTGCCCCGGGGCGCGGCCGACGAGACGGCGACCGGGTTCGCCGTCCGGGAAGCGATGATCGAGGCGTTGAGCGGCGCCTTCGCGGACGCGGATCGGGTCCGGGAGTGGATCGACGCCTGCTCCTCCCGGGCGCGGCAGCTGCTGGACCGGCTGGCCGCGGGTCCGGCACTCGGCGCCACTACGGAGGCGGGCCGGTTGCTGGGGTTGCCCGCGGCCCGGACCCCGGTGGAGGAGCTGCTCGCCCGCGGCCTGCTCGTCGGATTGGACGAGGAGACCGTCGAGCTGCCGCGCGAGGTTGGGCTGGTCGTGCGCGGCGAGCATCCGGCCGGGGTCCTGCACCCGCACCTGCCCGCCGTCGAGGGAGAGGTCGTCGGGGTGGCGGCGGCCGACGCCGCGGCGGCCCTGGCGGCGGACACCCTCGTCCGGTGGGTCACCACCCTGCTGGACGCCTGGGGCGCGAGCCCGGTCACCCCGCTGCGCACCGGCGGGTTGAGCGTGCGAGACCTGCGGGCCGCCGCGAAACTGCTCGACGTCGACGAGCGGGCCGCGGCCTTCGTGGTGGAGCTGGCCGCGGCGGCCGGCCTGGTCGACACGACCGCGGGGGTCGACGTCCAGTACGTGCCGACCACGGCCTACGACCGCTGGGGCACCGACCTGGTAGCTGCCCGGTGGGCCGTACTGGTCGAGGGCTGGCTGCGCTCGTCGACCGCCGCCTGGCTGGTTGGCGAGCGGGACGAGCGGGGCCGGCAGATCGCTCCCCTGTCGCTGGACGTGCGGCGACTGGCCGCGCAGGACCTGCGTGCCCAGGTCCTGCGGGCGCTGGCCACGGCGCCCGCAGGGGTGGTGCCGACCGCGGAGTCGTTGCGTGCCCTGTTGACCTGGCGAGCGCCGCGGCGCGGCGGAACGCTGCTCGCCGGGACGATCGACGGAACGATTGTCGAGGCCGAGCTGCTTGGGCTGACCGGCCGGGGCGCGCCGAGCACGGTCGGTCGGTTACTCGCCGCCCAGCTCGACGCGGAGAACGCCGATCCGGCGCGGAACGCGGGCGTGCCGAGCCGATCGGCGGCTGGTGATCCCGCGCTGTGCGCCAGGCTCGCCGACGCGCTCGCGCCACTGCTGCCCGAGCCGGTCGAGGAGCTGCTGCTGCAGGGGGATCTCACCGCGGTTGCCCCGGGCCCGCTGGTACCCCGGGTGGCTGCGGAGCTGGCGCGGATGGCGGACGTCGAGTCCGCGGGCGCGGCCACCGTCTACCGGTTCTCCGAGGCCTCGCTGCGTCGCGGCCTGGACTCGGGCCTGGTGGCGGAGGACATCCACGCGATGCTCGCCCGCCTCGGTCGAGGCGGGGCGCCGCAGGCCCTCACCTATCTGATCGACGACACCGCCCGGCGGCACGGCCGGTTGCGGGCTGGTCCTGCCGCGAGCTACCTGCGCTGCGAGGACACGGCGCTGCTCGCCGAAGTGGTCGCCAACCGGCGTACCCAGGCGTTGGGGCTGCGCCGGATCGCGCCGACGATCGTCATCTCCCCACTGCCGACCGCGGAGGTGCTCGTCGGCCTGCGCACCGCCGGGTTCGCACCGGTCGCGGAGGCCCCGGACGGGCGGGTGGTGCTGCGCCGGCCCGCCGCTTATCGGACGCCGGCGCGCCCCCGCGTGGCGTCGGTCGACGTGGCCGGCACCCGGATCAACCAGCTGCGCGACGTGGTCCGGCTGGTCCGCCGAGGCGACGACAGCGCACGGGCGGTCCGGGCAGCCGGTGAGGTTCCCGGCATCGAGGTCGGGCTCACCCGGTCCGCGCCGTTGATCCTGGTGCTGCTGCAGGGAGCCGTCCGGGACCGGCGCCGGGTGCTGCTGGGCTACGTCGACCAGCAGGGTGCGCCGAGCGACCGGATCGTGCGGCCCACCGCTGTCGAGAGCGGCTGGCTCACCGCGTGGGACGAACTCAGCGCCGGCCCGCGTCGTTTTGTCCTGCACCGGGTGACCGGCGTCGCCGACATCGACGACGCGTTCGGCGGGCCGCCGGTGGCGGCGGACTGGTCGGCCGCCGCGGAGGATCTCGCCGATCCGCCATGAGCCGGGCGGGCCGGTGCCGGTGTGCCCGCCTGCCTGCGGGACCCGCGGTGGTTTCAGTCGGGCTTCGGCCCCTCTGGTTACCGTGTCGGTGGTCGGCTGTACCGTCGAAGGGCGCCAGTGAACGAGCAGCGCGCCGCCGGTGTGATCGTGCCGGTGCGACGCCGGTGGCTCGCACCGCACCGATTGGTGCAGGGCGGCTCGTGTTGGTGGTTCACTAATGGGTCGATACCCACGGTGGAACCTACGGCGGACGGAAAGGGCGGTGGCGGGTGACGGATGGCCCGTTGATCGTCCAGTCGGACAAGACGTTGCTGCTTGAGGTCGAGCATCCGAGTGCTGCCGAGGCGCGGTCGGCCATCGCTCCGTTCGCCGAGCTCGAACGGTCTCCGGAGCATGTGCACACCTATCGGGTGACGCCGCTGGCGCTGTGGAACGCCCGTGCCGCCGGCCATGACGCCGAGCAGGTTGTCGATGCGCTGGTTCGCTTCTCCCGTTACGCCGTGCCGCACGCCCTGCTTGTCGACATCGCCGACACGATGGATCGCTACGGTCGGCTGCGCCTGGAGAACGACCCGGCCCACGGGCTGGTGTTGCGTGCTCTCGACCGGGTGGTGCTCGTCGAGGTGGCCCGGGCCAAGAAGGTCGTGCCGATGCTCGGCTCCCGCATCGACGACGACACAATCGCCGTGCACCCCTCCGAGCGCGGCCGGCTCAAGCAGGCGCTGCTCAAACTCGGGTGGCCGGCGGAGGATCTCGCCGGTTACGTCGACGGCGAGGCGCACCGGATCGAACTGCGCCAGGACGGCTGGGAGCTGCGCGACTACCAGAAGGGTGCGGTAGCCGGGTTCTGGGA
>NZ_CDWRCK010000263.1:0-5541 GCF_977927595.1 Frankia sp. CcWB3 | reverse complement strand
GGGGCGCGGGGCCGGAGTGTCGGATCGGACGTTCGCCGAAAACAGGAAGCCGCCGCGGGATGGCCACGGGTTCGATACCGGGAGAATGCGAACGGCCGGGCCACGGGCTGTGGAGTGCTGATCAGATCAGCGGACGGTTTTCAGATCACTCGATGGTCCAAGTCTCCCCACCGGCGATCAGCGACATCAGGTCCCCGTCGCCCTGGCGGGTCTTGGCGTCGGTGATCTGGGCGTTCAACGCCTCGTCGTAGGTCGGCGCGTCGACGTCGCGGAAGATGCCGATCGGGGTGACGCCGTGCGAGTCGCCGGTGAGCCGGGACAGCGCGAACGCCTGGCTCGGATCGGCCGCCCAGGCGTCGTGGACGAGGACGTCCGGGCTGCCCGCCGGGACCACCTCGAGGCTGCCGTCCGGCGCCCGTCGAACGGCCTTGTCGCCCTCGGTGCCGAAGACAAGGGGCTCGCCGTGGGCCAGCTTCAGCGTCACGTCGTCCCGGCTGGTCCGCTCCTTGAGCGCGTCGAAGGCGCCGTCGTTGAAGATGTTGCAGTTCTGGAAGATCTCCACGAAGGCGGTGCCGGGGTGCTCTGCGGCCGCGCGCAGCACCGAGGTCAGGTGCGCCCGGTCGGAGTCGATGGACCGTCCGACGAACGTGGCCTCCGCCCCCAGCGCCAGCGACACGGGGTTGTACGGCCGGTCCAGCGAGCCGAACGGCGTCGACTTGGTGATCTTGCCGATCTCGGAGGTGGGGGAGTACTGCCCCTTCGTCAGTCCGTAGATCCGGTTGTTGAACATGAGGATCTTCAGGTTGACGTTGCGGCGCAGCGCGTGCAGCAGGTGGTTCCCACCGATCGACAGGGCGTCGCCGTCCCCGGTGACGACCCAGACCGACAGGTCGGGACGGGAGGCGGCGAGCCCGGTGGCGATCGCCGGTGCCCGGCCGTGAATGGAGTGCATCCCGTACGTCTGCAGGTAGTACGGGAACCGTGAGGAACAGCCGATCCCGGAGATGAAGACGATGTTCTCCCGGGCCACCCCGAGATCAGGCAGGAAGCCCTGGACGGTGGCGAGAATGGCGTAGTCGCCGCATCCCGGGCACCACCGCACTTCCTGGTCGGAGGTGAAGTCCTTGCGGCTCTGCTGGGCCGGCGCGGCCGGCACCAAGTCGAGCAGCCGGTTACTGATGCCGCTGCGATTCGTCGTGACGGTCACTGGTTGATCACGTCCTCCAAGACGCCCGCCAGTTCCGCGGCCTTGAAGGGCAGCCCGCGAACCTGGTTGTAGCCGATCGCGTCGACGAGGTACTCGGCCCGGATCAGGGTCCGCAGCTGCCCGAGGTTCATCTCGGGAATCAGCACCTTGTCGTACGACCGCAGGATGTCCCCGGTGTTGGCGGGGAAGGGGTTGAGATGACACAGGTGTGCCTGAGCGACGTGCATACCCTCGGCGCGGACCCGGCGGCAGCCGGCCGCGATCGGGCCGTAGGTGGAGCCCCAGCCGAGGACGAGTAGCCGGGCCTGCCCGGACGGGTCCTCCACCTCCAGCGGCGCGACATCGTTCGCGATGCCGTCGATCTTCGCCGCGCGCAGCCGCACCATCCGGTCGTGGTTGGCCGGATCGTAGGAGATGGCACCCTGGCCGTCCGACTTCTCGATGCCGCCGATACGGTGCTCCAGGCCCGGCGTGCCGGGGACCGCCCACGGCCGGGCGAGGGTCTCCGCATCACGCAGGTAGGGCCAGAACTCCGGCCCCTTCGGCCCGGTGTGGTTCGGCTCGGTGGCGAAGGCGACGCTCAGGTCCGGCAGCTCCGAGCGGGTCGGCAGCAGCCACGGCTCCGAGCCGTTCGCCAGGTAGCCGTCGGAGAGCAGGAACACCGGCGTGCGGTACTTGGTAGCCAGGCGGGCGGCCTCGATCGCGGCGTTGAAGCAGTCCGCCGGGGAGCGCGGCGCGACGATCGGAACCGGAGCCTCGCCGTTGCGGCCGAACATCGCCTGGAGCAGATCGGCCTGTTCGGTTTTGGTGGGCAGGCCGGTGGACGGGCCGCCGCGCTGGATGTCGACGATCATGAGCGGCAGTTCGAGGCTGACCGCGAGGCCGATGGTCTCGCTCTTGAGCGCGACACCCGGGCCGGAGGTCGTCGTCACGCCGAGCGACCCGCCGAAGGAGGCGCCGAGCGCGGCGCCGATGCCGGCGATCTCATCCTCGGCCTGGAAGGTCCGCACGCCGAACCGCTTGTGCCGGCTCAGCTCGTGCAGGATGTCCGAGGCCGGGGTGATCGGGTAGGAGCCGAGGAACACCGGCAGGCCGGTCAGCTCGCCGGCGGCGATCAGACCGTAGGACAGTGCCGTGTTCCCGGTGATCCGTCGGTAGGTACCGGCCTTCATCCGGGCCGGCGCCACCTCGTAGGTGACCGAGAAGGACTCGGTGGTCTCGCCGTAGTTGAAGCCGGCTCGGAAGGCCGCGACGTTCGCCGCGGCGATCTCGGGCCGTTTGGCGAACTTCTTCTCCAGGAAGCCGACGGTGCTCTCGGTCGGCCGGTGGTAAAGCCAGCTCATGAGGCCCAGGGCGAACATGTTCTTCGCTCGTTCGGCCTCCTTCTTGTTGACCCCGGTACCGACGCCCTCGGCGGCGTGCACCGCGTTGATGGTCATCGAGGTGAGCGGCACCCGATGCACCGTGTAGGCATCCAGCGTGCCGTCGGCCAGCGGATCCGTCGTATAGCCGGCTTTCTTGAGGTTGCTGCCGGTGAATGCATCGGTGTTGACAATGAGATTGGCCCCAGGCGGCAGGTCCTTCAGATTCGCCTTCAGGGCCGCCGGGTTCATTGCGACCAGTACGTCCGGTGCGTCACCCGGGGTAAGAATGTCGTGATCGGAAAAATGTAGCTGGAAGCCGGACACGCCGGCCGGCGTGCCGGCTGGGGCGCGGATTTCGGCAGGGAAGTCCGGAAGCGTCGACAGGTCGTTGCCGAATGCTGCCGTCTCGCTGGTGAACTGTTCTCCGGTGAGCTGCATACCGTCGCCGGAGTCGCCCGCGAAGCGCACGACGACCCGGTCGAGCCGGCGGGTCTCCCTCTCCCTGACCTGCTCTGACACCTTCAGTGACCTCCTCGGGTACCGTTCCAGCCTACCGGCCGTATCAATGATGCGCGCGCACCGTACCGCCGAGTTCGATCGCTCCATCCTCGTGGACGATCGACGATCGACCTCGGTCTCCGCATCCGTCGCGCCGTATGGTGATTGTTTGCCAACTCTACGTATATAGTCTTTGTCGTTGCGATCGTCCGGCTGGCGGGCCTTGACCCTGATATCGCTGGTCAGAAGGGGTGTACCGCCCGATGGAGATGATCGGCCGGATCCGGTTCAATGCGCTTCCGGTAATGCTTTCCACAATTTCGGGGGAGGCCTGGCGTGTCAGGGAATCGACAGGGTGATCTTTGTGTCGGGCGCCCGGAGCGGTGAGCTCGCTCTTGCCGGCGACCTGGCCTGATCCGAGATGTTGCCGACTGTAGTCGCCTGGTGGCTTGTGGCTGTATGTCCGGTGAGGCCCGGCGTCGGGGCATGGTGGCCGTGCGGGTGGCCGGGGTCGGCGGGTGGTCAGGTATCAGGGGCGGCCCGCTCAGAAGCGGGGAGCATCGGGACATGACGCATAGCCCGGACGAGCAGTCGGATGCCGCGAGCGGTCCGGATGACGGTCGGCCCGACGCCGCACCTTCGTTCACGGCCGCGAGCGATGGGCCGCGGGAGGCCAGGCCGCGGGAAAAGGTGGGAATCGTCGGGCCGGGCCGGGCCGGCACGGCGCTGGGCCTCGCCCTGGCGGCGGCCGGATATCCGGTAGTGGCCGTGGGAGTGCGCTCGCCGTGGCACCGATCGAGGGCCGTGAACCTGTTCCCGGACGCGTGGGTCGGCGGGGCGGCCGAGGTCGCCGGGCGGGCCGAGGTCCTCCTCGTCGCCGTGCCCGATGACGCGATCGGGCCGGTCGTCATGGACCTGGCCGCGGCGGGAGCCGTCGGGCCCGGCCGGACACTCGTGCATCTCAGCGGGCGCCACGGTCTGGGCGTCCTGGCGGCCGGCGGTGACGTGGGCGCGGCCCGTATCGCGCTTCATCCGATCATGACCCTGCCGGGGATCATCGAGGACTCCGCTCTCCTCGCCGGTGTCCCGTTCGGGATCACCGCCGATCCCGTGGCCGAGGGGCTGGCCCGCCGCCTGGTCACCGACGTCGGCGGCATCGCTCTGCCCGTCGCGGATGACCGGCGGGATCTTTACCACGCCTCTCTCGTGCTCGGCGGAAACTTCCTGACCACCCTGGTGGCGGCTGCCGGCGAGGTGCTGGCCGCGGCGGGCGTGCCCGATCCGGCCGCGGCGCTCGGTCCGCTGTTGCGGGCATCGCTGGCGAACACCCTGACCGACGGCTGGTCGGCGTCGACCGGACCGGTGCGGCGCGGTGATCTCGGCACCGTCGTGGCACATCTGACCGCGCTCGACCGGCTGGATCCACGGATCGCCGCCGTGTACCGACGATTGGCGATCTTTACCGCGGAGGAGCTCGAACGGGTCGGGCTGCTCGACCCGGCCGTGGTCGCACGTCTGCGCGAAGCCGTCCCGGACGAGCTCGGTGACCGACCGGGCAAGGCCCGCCGGGGGCCGGCGGCTGTACGGGCCGGGGGCGACGGTGGCCACACGCCCGACGGGAACGTTCCGCCAGCGCCGTCGCGTTGAGACAGGTGTACCGGTTCGACAGGACGGACACTTGATCGCCATGCCACACCGCCACTTCAACGGTCTGAAGACCGCGCTGCTGCTGGGCGTGCTGTCCGCCGCCATCATCGTGGTGGGTTCGCTGTTCGGGCGCGGAGGTCTGGTCATCGCGCTCGTGCTCGCGGTCGGTATGAACGGCTTCGCCTACTTCTTCTCCGACCGGATAGCCCTGCGGGCCATGCGGGCCTATCCCGTGACACAGGTCGAGCAGCCCCGGCTCTACGCGATCGTCGGGGATCTCGCCCGCAATGCCCGGATGCCCATGCCGCGGCTGTACCTCAGCCCGACCCGGGCGCCCAATGCCTTCGCCACCGGCCGTAACCCGCGAAACGCGGTGGTCTGTTGCACCGAGGGCATCATGGAGATTATGGACGATCGTGAGCTACGCGGCGTTCTCGGTCACGAGCTCAGCCATGTCTACAACCGGGACATCCTGATCGCCTCGGTGGCCGGGGCCCTTGCCAGTATTATCGTCTATCTGGCGAATATGGCTCAGTTCCTGGCCATCTTCGGCGGGCGGGACGATGAGGACGGTCCCGGCATCTTCGAGCTTCTGCTGCTGATGATCTTGGGCCCCGTCGCGGCGGCGATCATCCAGCTCGCGATCAGTCGGTCCCGGGAGTACCAGGCCGACGAGTCCGGCGCGACGCTCACCGGTGACCCGATCGGGCTGGCGAACGCGTTGCGCAAGCTGGACGCCGGCACCGCGGCGCGGCCCCTGCCGCAGACCTCCAAGCTCGGCCCCGCCGCCGCGCTCATGATTGCAAATCCGTTCCGGGGTGGGGG
>NZ_CDWRCK010000262.1:0-5605 GCF_977927595.1 Frankia sp. CcWB3 | reverse complement strand
GTGGTGAGGCCGGGCACGGTGCCGCGGGGGCGGACGATCTCGTCATCGCCGGGCGGTCCTACGGCAGCCGGCTGCTGATCGGCACCGGGAAGTTCGCGAGTCACCAGGTGATGCGGGACAGCCTCGTCGCCTCCGGTGCCACTATCGTCACCGTGGCGCTGCGCCGGGTCGACATCGGCCGGATCGGTGACGGCGACATTCTCGACTTCATCCCGCGGTCGATGACCCTGCTGCCCAACACCTCGGGAGCGGTGGACGCGGCCGAGGCGCTGCGGCTGGCCCGCCTCGGGCGGGCGGCGACGGGCACCGGTCTGGTCAAGCTGGAGGTCACCCCGGATCCGCGCACCCTGGCGCCGGATCCGGTGGAGACCCTGCGCGCCGCCGAGCTCATGGTGGCCGACGGCTTCACGGTTCTGCCCTATTGTTCGGCCGATCCGGTGCTGGCCCGCCGGCTGGAGGAGGTCGGCTGCGCCACCGTGATGCCGCTGGGCAGCTGGATCGGCTCGAACCGCGGGCTGCGCACCCGGGACGCGATCGAGGCAATCGTGGCGAGCGCCGGGGTGCCGGTGGTGGTGGACGCCGGGCTCGGGGTGCCCTCGGACGCGGCCGAGGCGATGGAGATCGGCGCGGCCGCGGTGCTGGTCAACACCGCCATCGCGGTGGCCGCCGATCCGGCGCGCATGGCGCGGGCCTTCGCGCTCGCCACCGCCGCCGGCCGGCTGGGTTTCCTGGCCGGCCGAGGGGCCGCCGGCCCGGCCACGGTGGCGTCCGCCTCCTCCCCGCTCACCGGGTTCCTCGGCGCCCACCCGTCACCGGCGTCGCCCGCGCCCTCGGCGTCCCCGGTACCCGTGCCGGCGGCGGTGGTGGGCGAGGCGTCCAGGTGAGCGCCCCGCCAGGGGAGTTCGCGCGCGAACTTGCCGGTCACGACCTGGCCGGGCTGTCCGCGATGTCGCGGCGGGCCACGTCCGCCGAGGTGGGCACGGTGCTGCGGCGGGTTCGGCCCGGATCCGGCGGGTCAGCCACCCCCCGGATCGGTCTCGCGGAGCTGGCGATCCTGCTCTCACCCGCGGCCACCGCCCGGTTGGAGGAGCTGGCGATTGCCGCCCGGGAAGCGACCCTGCTCCGGTTCGGTCGGGCGGTCCGGCTGTTCGCCCCGATGTACGTGTCGAACGCCTGCCTGTCGTCCTGCACCTACTGCGGCTTCGCCAAGGGCCTGCCGGTGGTGCGCCGCACGCTGGGTATTGAGGAGGTGGTAGTGGAGGGACGCCTGCTGGCCGACCGGGGGTTCCGTCATCTGCTGCTCGTCTCCGGCGAGCATCGCGTCGAGGTGTCGGCCGACTACCTCGTCGCGGTGGTCGAGCGGCTGCGGCCGATGTTCCCCTCGATCAGCATCGAGACCCAGACCTGGTCGGACGACACCTATGCCCGGCTGGTGCGTGCCGGGTTGGAGGGAGTCGTCCATTACCAGGAGACCTACGACCGGGCCCGCTACGCCGAGGTGCATGTCGCCGGCTGGAAGCGTGACTACGACCGGCGGCTGTCCTCGTTCGAACGGGCCGCGCGGGCCGGGGCGCGCCGGCTCGGGATCGGCGCGCTGCTCGGGCTCGCCCCGGACTGGCGCGCTGACGTGCTCGCGCTGGCCGCGCACGCATCCTTTCTCTCCCGTCGCTACTGGCGGACCGAGGTCTCGATCGCGCTGCCGCGCATCAAGCCGAGTGCCAGCGGGTTCCCGCCGGTCGTCGTCGTCGGCGACGCGGAGTTCGTCCAGGCGTACGCGGCCCTGCGCCTGTTCGAGCCGGACCTGGCGCTGTCGCTGTCGACCCGGGAGCCGGCGGTGCTGCGCGACGGGCTCGTCCGCATCGCCGTGACCACCATGAGCGCCGGTTCCTCCACCGAACCCGGCGGCTACACCACGCCCGGCACGGCCCAGGAACAGTTCTCGATCTCCGACGAGCGTTCGCCGGCACAGATCGCCGCGATGCTCGCCGAAGCCGGGTACGAGCCGGTGTGGAAGGACGCCTTTCCGCTCGTCGACCCGGTGCGGTGACGGCGGCCCGGCGTCGCGGGTCATCGATAGTCTGCTCGAATGCAGCGAATAGTCGTCGTGGGCGCGGGAATGGCGGGGGGCCGGGCCGCCGCCGAGGTGCGCGCACGTGGTTTCGCGGGAGAGGTGATCCTGCTCGGGGCGGAGCCGCACCGGCCCTACGATCGTCCGCCCCTGTCCAAGGCCGTGCTCTCCGGCCGTATCGACGACACGACGTTGCCCTTCGACCTCGACGGGGTCGAGGTGTGCCTCGGGCGGCGGGCGACCGGCCTGCGACCGGGCACCGTGGAGACCGACACGGGGCCGCTGGACTACGACGGCCTGGTGCTGGCGACGGGAGCTGAGCCGGTAACCCTGCCGGGCGACGGCCCGCAGCGGGTCCTGCGTTCCATTGACGACGCCCGGCGCCTGCGTGACGCTCTGCGCCCCGGCGTCCGGCTCGTCATCGTCGGTGCCGGCTGGATCGGCGCGGAGGTCGCCACGGCGGCGGCAGCGATCGGTGCCGAGGTCACCGTCGTGGAGGCGGCCGCCTCGCCGCTGTTCGCCGCGCTCGGCGCGCAGGTGGGCCGGTGCACGATCGCGTGGTACGCCCGGGCCGGGGTCACCCTGCGCCTGGCTACGGCCGTGGAGCGGGTCACCCCCGACGGGCTGGTGCTGGCCGGCGGTGAGGAGCTGATCGCGGACGAGGTCGTCGTCGGCGTCGGGGTGCGGCCCGGTATCGCCTGGCTCCCCGGTTCCGGGCTCGCCCTCGACCGGGGAGTGGTGGTCGACGAGCATCTCGCCGCCCAGTGGGCCCATGGTGCCGACGATGCCGACGGCGACCCGCCGCCGGTGGTCGCGGTCGGTGACTGTGCCGCCTGGTGGTCGCGTCGCTACGGGCGGCGGCTGCGGGTCGAGCACTGGGACTGCGCCCAGCAGTCGCCCGCGGTCGCGGTCACCACGCTGCTCGGCGGGGAGGCCGTCTACGACCCGGTGCCCTACTTCTGGTCGGAACAGTTCGGCCGCATGGTGCAGTTCGCGGGACTGCCCTCGGCGGAGGCCGACCTGGTGTTCCGGGGCGATCCGGGCGTCGTCGTGCCGCCCGGCGGCGGGCGTCCGCCCGGCTGGTCGGCCGGGTGGTTCGCCCGGGACGGCCGTCTCGAAGCGCTGGTCACCGTGGGGCGCCCGATGGACATGGTCGCCGGTCGCCGGTTGATGGCGGCCGACGGTATCCCGGATCGGGAGCGTTTCGCCGATATCTCCGTGTCGATGAAGGAACTGGCCGCGGCAAGTCGATGACGCCCGGTGACGGCCCGGTGTTCCCGGTTTTCCCGGCGTTCCCGGTGTTCCGGTCGGCCGGATGGCGGGATTTCTGGATATCAGGATCATTGGTGCCCCTGCCGGCCATTGCGTTATGTGCGCATCCTTGTGCGGATCCTTGTTTGGCGACCCCAATCGCCGGAACGTCAGGAACGGTCACTAGAGTGCGGAGACGTGCCTCGCATTCACCTGGTGTCGAACCTGGCCGGTGTGAACGCGCTCGGCGACCATTTGCGGGCAGCGGGTCTCGGCCCGACCTCGGCACGGTCGGCCGACGCGCTTCTCGTGCTCATCGACCGTCCGCTCGACCACGTCGAGCAGGAGTTGCTGGACCGGGCCCGGCAGACCGTCCCGGTCCTGCTCGCCGGGCCGACCATGCGGGCGCTGCCGCCGGGAAGTCCGCTCATCGAGGCGTCCGGTCTCATCCCGGGGCGGACCACCGCGCCCTACGGCCTGCGGTTGACCGTCGGGCCGCAGGGCGGCGCGGTCATGGCCCGGTCCGCGGACTTCCGCCCCCGGGAGAGCTGGATCATCCCCGACAAGATTGCCGACGACGTGGAGCGGCTGCTCCTGGTCCGGCACGAGATGGGCGAGCATCCCGTCTGCACCTGGCGGCCCTCCACGGGCCTCGGCATATTCACCCTGGGTACCGGTCCCGCCGTGCTCGCCGATCCCGCCTACCACCGGCTTGTGGGACGTTGGCTGCGGCACTGCCTCGGCGTGCTCGACGCCGCGCCGGCCAGGGTCGGGCTGCTGGGCACCCCGGACACCACCGGGACGCACCACTCGGCGGTGGACGCGACCGAGGGCCTGGAACTCGCCGCCCTCTGTGACGGCGGTGCCGGCCGGCTCCCGGCGCACGCGGCGGGTCGCCCGCCGCGCCGCGTTGACGACCCGGACGACCTGGTCAACGATCCCGATCTCGGGGTCGTCATCGTGGCCACACCGACCCACACCCGGCTCGAATGGGCCGGTCGTGCGCTGGAGGTCGGCAAACACGTCGTCGTGCACGCCCCGCTCTGCCTGTCGACCCCGGACGCCGACCAGCTTGCGGAGCTCGCGGAGGCCCGGTCCCTGGTGCTCGCGGTGTATCCGGAGGGTCGGGACGACCCGGGCTACCGGGCGGTCCGCGCCGTCGTGCACCGCGGCGCCGTCGGCGAGCCGCTGCGGCTGGACGCCCACCGGGGCGGGTTCCGCCGGCCGGCCGGCACCTGGCACGACGACGAGCGGATCAGTGGTGGGCAGCTCCATGACCGGGGCAGCGCCTGCGTCGACCAGATCCTCGCCCTCGTCGACGAGCCCGTCGAATGGGTCAGCGCGTCCACCGTCAAGCGGGTCTGGCACCACGTCAGCAACGCTGACCACAGCCGGCTGCTGCTGCGTTTCGCGAGCGGGGCCGAGGCGCAGGTCACGGTCTCCGATCTGACGGTGGCCCGGCGCCCGCGGTTCGAGGTGCTCGGGTCCACCGGATCGCTGATCTTGGACGGCGGGGCTTTCCGGGACGGGGAGGGGAAGCTGGTGCCGCGGTTGGGACGGCACGCCGGTCGCCGGTCCGAGGCCGAGATGCTCGAGGCGGGGGTGCTCGAGGCGGAGGCCGGGTCGCTCATGCTGATCACTCATGACGGGGTGCGCAGCCACATCCCGCTGGCACCCACCTCGGGCAGTATGTTTCACCGGGACTTGGCGGACTGTCTCGTCTCGGGCTGGCCGCTGTCCGGCTACGGCGTGGAGACCGCCCGTCCGGTGGTCGCGGTGCTGGAGGCGGCGGTGCGCTCGGCGGCCGCGGGCGGCGCCCAGGTGGCTCCGCTCTGACCCGTTCCGGCCGGACTGTCCCGGCCGGGAACTGCCTGGTCATCCGGTCGCCGAGGGGCGCGGCCAACGTCCGCGGCCGCGCCGGCACCGTACGACGCCATCGAGACTTGGGTGTTTACTCTTGACCATGGACTGGCTGACCCTGCCTGACGTCGCCGATCAGCTGCAGGTTCCCGTGACCCGTGTCCGGCAGATGGTGCGCGACCGGCCGCTGCTGGCCCAGCGGGAGGGGGGCGTCCTGCGGGTGCCTGCCGATTTCATCCGGGACGGCGCCGTCGTCAAGGGGCTGCCCGGATTGCTCACGGTGCTGGCCGACGCGGGGTTCACCGATGAGGAGGCGCTCGACTGGATCTTCCGGGAGGATCCGAGCCTGCCGGGCACCCCCATGCAGGCACTCATCGAGAACCGTGGCAAGGAGGTCAAACGGCGGGCCCAGGCGTCGGCCTTCTA
>NZ_CDWRCK010000261.1:1889-6365 GCF_977927595.1 Frankia sp. CcWB3 | reverse complement strand
CCGGCTGCACCTGGCCCAGCCGTCGCTGAGCCAGCAGCTCCAGCGCCTCGAACGGGAGGTCGGTGTCGAACTGGTCAGCCGGACCTCCCACGAGGTGCGGCTCACCGCGGCCGGCCGTGCGTTCGAGGTCGAGGCCCGGCGGGTCCTCGACACCGCGCGCCGGGCCGTGTCGGCGGCCCGGGAGGCGGCCTCGGGCCGCGTGGGCGTGTTGACCATCGGCTTCAACTTCCCCGCCGGGCAGCGGGTGCTCCAGCCGACCCTCGTCCGGTTGGGCGCCGACTACCCCGGCATCTCCACGGTTCTCTGGGAGGCTCGCAGCGGACCGACGCTCGCTGCCCTGCACGACCGCAAGGTGGACGTGGCGCTCGTGTTCGGCGGGGCGCCGGCCGCCGGGCTGCAGTCGCGACGGATTCTCACCCTGCCGCTGGTCGCCTCGTCGGCCACCACCATCCGTGGGCCGACCGCCAGCAGGCGTCGTTCCGGGAGCTCGCGCGCCAACGGTGTGTGTTGTTCCGGCGGGAACAGAGCCCCGCCATGCACGACGCGATCCTCGCCGCCGCCGGCCGGGCGGGCATCAGCCTGACGGTCGCCGACGAGGTCGACGACTCGGGTGCCACGGGGATCATCGTCACGACGAAGTCGGTTGTGGGATTCGCCTCGTCCGTCCGCAGCGGTTTCGTGCCCGGCAAGGGCCTGGCGGCCGTGCGGCTCGTCGAGCCGGTGCCCACCGTCGGGGTGCAGGTGGTCTGGCACCCCGACCCGCCGCCCGTCGTCGAGGCGTTCCTGCGCAGCTTGGACAACGCGGGTCCCTTCGGGGAGGACGCCGTCCCGGTACCTCCCGTACCTCCCGCGCCGCAGGTGCCGGTCCTCGCCCACGACGGGCAGCCGGCTTCCGGCGGCTGAGCCCGCACCCCTGCGGCACCTTTCGCGGCACTCCCGGCACTTTCGGGCCTCCGTGGCACCTTCGGGCCCCCGTCGCCGGGCCGGCCCGATGTTCTTCGTCACGGGCCCGTTCGGCGGCGGCGGCCCGTGTAGATGGCGATTGGCCGGGGCAATCGTCCGTTCGAAAGTTCCATATTGCCGGCGACGGCGCCACCCAGCAGCATCGCGGATGACAGCGGAAATCCTCGCGCACCCTGGCGCCGAATGTTCCACATGTTCCCAACGGAACACCAAGAGTGGAACATCAAGATGAACGGATGAACGTATGCGGTTGACCGTCCTGGGCTGCCGGTCGGGAATGCCGACCGGCGGTCAGTGCAGCTCCAGCTACCTCGTCTGCACCGCGGAGACGAAGATGCTGCTGGACTGCGGCCCCGGCGCCGCGACGGCGCTGAGCGCGCTGGGGCACCCCGCATCGCTCGACGGTATTGTGATCAGTCATCTGCATTCCGATCACTGCTATGATCTCCTCCCGCTGGGAAAGGCATTGCTGGCCAGTCGGGCCCGATATCCCATGCGATTCCCGACGCTCCCGGCACGTGACATTCCGGCGCGCAGCGAACCGATTCCTCTTTACCTTCCGCGGGGCGGCCTGGATACCTTCCAGGCATTGGCCGGGCTTTTCCCGGTCGCGACCATCCCGTTGCTGGACAAGGCGTTCGAGGTCGCCTTCGACGTCCGCGAGTACGACCCGGGGGAGACCTTTAAGATCGGCGACTGCATGGTCAGCCTGCACGGGCTGCGCCACGCGGTACCGAACTGCGGGATCCGCATCGAGACGGCGGGCGCCAGCCTCGCCTACACCGGTGACACCGGGGTGACCGACGCCCTCGTCGACCTCGCCCGCGGCGTCGATCTTCTCCTCGCCGAGAGGCCACCCTCGAGCTGACCGACGACAGCGGCCACGGCCACCTCAGCGCCCTCGACGCGGCCGAGGCGGCGCGGCTCGCCGGGGTGGGTCAGCTCGTGCTCACCCACTTCGTCACCGACGACCCTGAGTGGCTGGCTGCGCGGCGCGCCGAGGCCGAGCGGGTGTTCGACGGGCCGGTGCACCTGGCCGCCCCGGCCCGCAAGTTCGACATCGCATGACCTCCGCCGACGTCTTCCCGCCCCCCGTGGGCGGCGACCTGTTCCCGGGTGGCGACCTGTTCCCGGGATGCGATCACCCCTCGGGTGACGCAACTGCTCCGACGCGTGAAAGGCGACTGGTGTGACAGCCGTTTCCCGGCACGACGATGCTGCTGGACATGAACGGGACACAGGACAAGAGCGGGACGCAGGACAGGATCGCCCGGGCCGCCGTCCGCGGCGGCACCGGGCCCGGCTGGTCGTCACGGCGTTGTCCGCCGCGGTCGGCCTGCTCGCCGTGGCGGCCTGCGGCTCGGACAGCGACACCGCCTCCGGTACCCCGGCCGCGACACCGCAGGGTGACACCCCGGCGACCATTACCTTCCTGTCCTACAACTACGGCACCGCGGGTCTCGGCGGTACGGGAACCCAGGCACTGCTCGACGCCTTCGCCAAGGCGCACCCGAAGATCACGGTCAAGCCGCAGGGTGTCGCGGTGAAGGACGTCCTCACTCGGCTGCGCACCGACACCGCCGCCGGTGATCCGCCCGACGTCGCCCAGATCGGCTGGAGCAAGATGGCCGAGGCGGTCGAAGCCCTGCCGATCACCCCGGTCCAGAAGGTCGCCGGCAGCGAGTGGGAGCCGGCCACCGCCGGCATCTCGAAGAACATCCTGTCGGCCGTCTCCACCAACGGCGTCGTCGCGGCGATGCCGTACACGATGTCGATCCCGGTCATGTACTACAACGCCGACCTGTTCCGCGCCGCCGGCCTGGACCCGCAGCAGCCGCCGACAACCCTCGCCGACGTCAAGGCCGCCGCTTTGAAGATCAAGGCGACCGGTAAGGAGGGCGTCTACATCAGCGTCGTCGACAGCGGGAAGTCGGACTACCTGACCCAGTCGGTGGTGAATTCTAACGGTGGGTCGCTGGTCGATTCCTCCGGCGCGGTCACCCTCGACAAGCAGCCGGCCGTCGAGGCGCTGGCCACGATCGCCGACCTGACCGCCTCGGGTGCCCAGCCCGGGGTCAAGGCCGAAGCGGCCCTGGCCGCGTTCACCAAGGGTGACCTTGGCATGTTCGTCACCAGCACGGCGCTGCTCGCCAGCGCCCAGAAGGCGGCGACGGGCAAGTTCGAGCTGCGCACCGCGGGCCTGCCGTCCTTCGGCACCAAACCCGCCCGCCCGACCTACTCCGGCGCCGGGCTCGCGGTGCTGGCCAAGGACCCGGCCAAGCAGCGCGCCGCCTGGGAGTTCATCAAGTTCCTCACCTCCGACGAGGGCTTCGAGATCATCACCTCGAAGATCGGCTACCTGCCGCTGCGGCAGAGCGTGGCGACGAAGCTCGCCGACACCCCGATCGTGAAGCTGCTGGAACCGGCCCTCGACCAGCTCGACACCGTCACCCCCTACACCTCGTTCCGCGGGGCGAAGGCCAACCAGGCCGTCGTCGTGCTGCAGGACGAGGCCGTCGAACCGATCGTCCTGCGCGGGGCCGATCCTCAGGCGACCCTGAGCAAGGCCGCCGAGAAGATCCGCGCACTCTCCTCCTGATGATCGGCACCTGGCCCCGCGTGGCACGTCCGCGCGGGGCCATCCCGGCCACGGTGGCGCGCCGCGCCGTACCGTGGCTCTACCAGGCGCCGGTGCTGGTGTCGCTGGCGGTCTTCGTCTACGGGCCGCTGGTCTTCGAGGCGTACCTGAGCCTGACGAACTGGGACCTGATCAAACCCGACCGGGACTTCGTGGGGCTTGCCAACTTCCGCGGCCTGTTCGAGGGCGAAGAGTTCCCCCGGGCGCTGAGCCGCACCGGCCTCTACGTCCTGGTGATGCTGCCCTTCGCGACGATCGTCCCGATGGCACTGGCGATCATGCTGTGGAAGCGGCCCGGTCGGACCAGCGACATCTACCGGGCCCTGCTGTTCCTGCCGGTGATGCTCGCCCCCGTCGCGAACGCGCTGTCCTGGCGGTTCGTCCTCGACCCGCTCGGTGGCATCGTCAACGTCGTCACCGGCGGGCTGGGCCTGGGCGAGCGGGACTGGCTCGGTGACCCCTCGACCGCCCTCGCCGCCATCTCGCTCATCACCGCGGCCCGGTTCGTCGCGCTCAACATGCTGCTCTACGGCGCGGCACTGGCCGCGATCGACCGGCGCTGCCTCGATGCCGCCCGCGTCGACGGCGCCACCGAATGGGAGATCACCCGCCGTCTCGTGGTCCCCCAACTGCGTGGCACCACGATCCTGCTGTCGTTCCTGTGCGCGGTGTTCGCCGGGCAGTGGACGTTCAACAACATCGCTGTGCTCACCCAGGGCGGCCCCGACAACACCACCGACAACGTCTACTACCGTCTGTACACTTACGGGTTCACCTACTTCGACGCCGGGACGGGCGCGGCGGCCGCGCTGACGATCGTGGTGGTGCTGTGCGCCCTGTTCGGCCTGTCGACGCTGGCCCGCCGCGCCGCCGGC
>NZ_CDWRCK010000261.1:0-1204 GCF_977927595.1 Frankia sp. CcWB3 | reverse complement strand
GGCACGTGGTACTCGCCATGGCGGTCGTCGCGATGCTCTTCCCGATGCTGTGGGCGCTGACCACCTCGTTCAAGCCGCCCGTGGACATCTACGGCGCCAGCCCGCTGCCCATCCCGGCCAGCCTGAGCAACTACCGCAACGCCATCGACGGGTTCCCCATCGGCCGGCTGCTGCTGAACACCTTCGTCATGGCGACGGGCGTGACCGTCCTGCACCTCGTCGCCGGGGTGCTCGCCGCCTGGTCGTTCGTCCGTTTCTCCCACGCCGGGCAGCGGCTCGTCTCCGCGCTGGTGCTCATCGCCCTCGTCGTCCCGCCGCAGGCCCTGATGATCCCGCAGTTCCTGCTGGTCGCCCGGCTGGGCTGGCGCAACACCTTCGCCGGGCTGATCGTGCCGCAGCTGGCCACCTGCTCGCTGGCGGTGCTGCTGCTGCGCGAGCACATCCGCGGCATCCCGCCGACCCTGCTCGGCGCCGCGACCCTCGACGGCGCCAGCCACGCCGAGACGCTGCGCCACATCGTCCTGCCGCTGCTGCGCCCCGCGCTCGCGGCGGTGGCCATCGTCGTGTTCATCACGACGTGGAACGAGTATCTCTGGCCCACCCTCGTCGCGCCCCACGCGGACACGACGACCATCCAGCCGGGCCTGCAGATGTTCGAGACCCAGGAGGGCCCGGAGTACGGCCCGCTGCTCGCCGGGGCCATGCTCGCCTCGATCCCGGTGATCATCGTCTACCTCTTCGCCTCCCGCCGCGTCACCGACGCTTTCCTCCAAGCTGGCCTGAGATGAGCACCGGATGACCGACACCACCGTGACCAGCCGGCCGATCCTCGGCGAGGCGCCACCGCCGGAGCTCCCCGCCCCCAGCGGGGGGGTGCACTTCCGTGGGATCATGCGCCGGTACGGCGGCACCGGGCAGCCCGCGCTCGACGTCGCCGACCTGCATCTGCCGCACCGCTCCTTCACCGTGATCGTCGGGCCGTCGGGATGCGGGAAGTCGACCGCGCTGCGGGTCATCACCGGGCTGGAAACCCCCGACGAGGGCCGGTTGACGATCAACGGGGTGGACGCCACGGCGACGCCACCGGGCGCGCGCGGGGTCTCGATGGTCTTCCAGGACTTCGCCCTCTACCCGCATCTCACCGTCGAGCAGAACATCGCCTTCAGCCTGCGGCTCGAGGCGAAGCACAACCGCGGCCGCCTCG
>NZ_CDWRCK010000260.1:0-5743 GCF_977927595.1 Frankia sp. CcWB3 | reverse complement strand
ATCGGGAGCGTCCTCGACGGGTCCGCTCGACCCGCCGTCGGCAGGACGCACCAGACCTGCCCCGGCTGCCCGTCGACCGGCGGACCGTCGGGCGGACGTACGAGGCGGCGGACGGGACGGTGTGGCGGCCGTCGATGTTCCTGACGCTGACCTGCGACACCTACGGGCGGGTGACCTCCGACGGCACCCCGGTCGATCCGGACTCCTACGACTACCAGCGGACGGCGCGGGACGCGATCCACTTCCCGAAGCTGATCGACCGGTTCTGGCAGAACCTCCGCCGAGCCGTGGGCTGGGATGTGCAGTACTTCGCCGCGCTCGAACCGCAACGGCGGCTCGCCCCGCACCTGCACGCGGCGATCCGGGGCACGATCCCGAGGGTGGTGCTGCGTCAGGTGGCGGCGGCGACCTATCAGCAGGTGTGGTGGCCGTCGTGTGACCGGCCGGCCTACGGCGACGACCGACCACCGGTGTGGGACGAGGCGGCCGGCGGCTACCGTGACCCGGCCACCGGCGCGCCGCTGCCGACATGGGACGAGGCACTCGACGCGATCGGCGAGAACGACGAACCCGCGCACGTCGTCCGCTTCGGTCCCCAACTCCGGGCAGACGGAGTGACGGCGAACTCGGCGCACACCGGCCGGATGATCGGCTACCTGACCAAGTACCTCGTGAAAAGCCTCGACGCCTGCCACGCTGCCACGACCGACGCTCAGCGGCGCCACGTCGAACGGCTCGCGGACGCGCTGCGGTACGAACCGTGCTCGTCCACCTGCGGGAACTGGCTGCGCTACGGCGTCCAGCCGCGCAACCCGAAACCGGGCCTCGTCCCGGGCCGGTGTCGGGGGAAGGCGCACCGGCGGGAGACCCTCGGGTTCGGCGGCCGGCGGGTGCTCGTCTCGCGGCGTTGGTCCGGCAAGACGCTGGCCGATCATCGGACCGATCGGCTCGCCTGGGTCCAGGCGCAGCTCGAAGCGCTCGGGCAGACCGGAAGCGGTCCGGTCGGCGAGCATGATCCGGCCCGGACGATATGGACGCTGCTCCGTCCCGGCGATCCGGCCGCACCTCGACGCGAACACCTGCTTCTCCAGGCAGTCGCGCAACGCCACGCCTGGCGTGCCCAACTCGACCGGGATCGGCGTCCGGCCTCCGGCGGGCTTCCGGCAACCGGCCCACCGGTGACCGCGAACGCTGCCTGATCCGCCGTCGCGATGGTCCGGAAGGTATGGATGACCAAGCTGTTGCTCACCCCGGCTGAGGCCGCGGAGATCCTCGCGGTCGGCCGGAGCACCGTGTATGAACTGCTCGCCGCGGGCGACCTGGAATCGGTGCGGATCGGCCGGTCACGGCGCATCCCGCGGGCGGCGCTCGATGCGTTCGTCCGGCGGCTGCGGGGCCTCGACGAGGGGCAGGCTGCCTGACCGATGCCCGTGCCAGGTCGGGGGGTGGCTGCGTCCCCGAGAGTGGTTGCCGTCAGCTACTCAGGGGGTCGTAGTCGCCTGCGAGCCACCGGAGGAATCGTCGGGGGCGGTCCACGTACGTCTGAATCGTGCTCGGCGTCCGTCCGCTGGACACGAGTATCTGTTCATAGCGATCAAGCGCCTGGTGCAGGTCATCCAACGTCCACTGATCCGTCCGGCCCTGGCCCTTGGCTGGTCGTGGCGCCTGGCGCGCGGCGTGCCATCGCTCGATGTCCTCGGCGTTCCAGACCTTCCCCATGCTCAGAACGGCCACCGGATCGGGGAAGGCCGGATCGTCGCGGAGGATCTGATGAACCCGCGACGGACTCACGTTCAGCATCTGGGCGATCTCCGCCGCACCCATGAGCTTGATCGTCGACATAGGCACATCATAGCTTGACGAGCCATTACCTCATGCCTACTGTAGGCAGTAGCGGTTCCGGTGAGTGCGCCAACACCCACCGGAACCTTGATCCCAATCCTGACTGCACAGGAGTTGAGACCCATGCCCATTTTCTCGTCTGGTGGCTTCGGCGCGTGGCGGACCCCTGGTGATGGCGAGTCCCCTCTGATCGCGATGCGCACCCGGGTTACTGGGGAGCTCGTGCTGACGATCCGTCCCGGGGCCGATGTCGGCGACCTGATGGCGATCCTCGGCACGCTGCCCGCGGATGCGTTCTTCACGGAGCACTTCGGCGACGTGAACGCGGTGCTCGTCTTTCGGCAGGTGCCCGGGGATTCGGCGGCGCTTCCGGCGTCCGTGAACCCCTCGGCGGGGCCGGCGGCGGCAAGGGCTACCCGCCCGTAGCGGCTGTTCTGCCTGCTCCTCCCCCATTTTTCTTCCGTTCTCTGGTGGCGCTTGAAGCTGTCGGGGTGTCGGACGTGTCCAGGGTCGGCCGAAGGCCGATCGCGTAGCGACGCGTAGCGCCCTGGACGCGGGCGGCGCCCCGGCAGACCATCCCCGCGCCAGAGAACGGAACACCCACCTGCACCGGGCGACGCCACCCGCGGCCCGCGTGACTCTTCCCGTTCTTCTTCCGGCAAGAAGCTTTCTTCGCCATGCCCACTGACCACTACGGACACCCGACGATGAGCCTGCAACAGGCTCTCCGGGAACATCTCGACCGTGCCCGCGCGGAACAGGGTCGGCTCTACCCGCAGCCCGAGGGGGAGACCAAGTTCGCCTGCGACATGGGCGACAGCCGCTACGGCTGCGCGTGGTGCGACAACATCGAATGGCCTGACGGAAACCCCCTGGACGCCGACTGATGGCCGAGAAGAAGAACGACCCGGACAACCAGACGGCGGCGGACCAGAAGAAGAGTCGACGCGCGCACGGCGAGGGTGGGCTCTACCAGCGGGCCAGCGACAACCGCTGGGTCGGTGTCGTCGACCTCGGGTGGATCGACGGCAAGCGGCGTCGCCTGACGGTCTACGCCCGGACGCAGAAGGAAGCCCGCGACAAGATGGCGGAGCTGCGCAAAGCGGCCGACAAGGGCCAGGACCTCGCCGCGAAGCCACAGACGGTCGCGCAGTGGATGGCCTACTGGCTTGACGAGATCAAGGCGCACGACGGTACGCGGCCGTCGACGCTGACGCGCTACCGGTACGCGATCGACGGGCACATCGTGCCGGTCCTCGGCAAGGTCAGGCTGGACAAGCTCACCCCAGCTGACGTCCGCCGGCTGCATGCTGCTCGCCGGGACTCGATGAAGCCGGCGAGCCTGGCCAAGGTTCACGCCGTCCTGCGGGCGGCGCTCACCGACGCGGAACGGATGGACCTGGTGAGCCGCAACGTCGCGAAGTCGGTCCAGGCTCCCAAGCTGGGCGACGCGGAACCGCGGGAGCTGACGGTGGAGCAGGCGCGCCGATTCCTCGACGTCGGGGCCGGCGATCGGCTCGAATCGCTGTTCGTGGTCGCGCTGACGATGGGCCTACGCCGTGGCGAACTGCTTGGCCTCCGCTGGGACGATGTCGACCTCGACGCGGGGACGCTGCGCGTCGTCCGCTCGGCGCAGCGCGTTTCCGACACGCTCCGCCTGGTCGAGACGAAGACGCGGGGCTCGCGGCGCCCGGTACCGATTCCGGCAACGACGGTCGAGGCGCTCCGGCGGCACCAGAAGCATCAAGAGCAGGAGCGCGCGGACGCGGGTACGGCCTGGAAGGAGAACGGTCTCGTCTTCGCGTCCACGGTCGGCACGCTGATGGAGCCGCGCAACGTGACGCGCCGCGTCCAGCAGCTGCGCGGGCGGGCGAGCCTTCCCACGCTTCGGCTCCACGACTTCCACCACGCCTGCGCAAGCTTTCTCCTGGCAGCCGGCGTCGAACCCCGCACCGTCATGGAGATCCTCGGCCACGCCACCATGCGCATGACCATGGATCGCTACGGTCATGCCCTCCCGGATCGCCTGCGCGCCGCGTCCGACGCGATGGACAAGCTGATGACGGCGTCTGACGATGACGCGGACAGCCAAGGCGGCGAGCCAGACGACCGGCCGGACTCGGGCGACTCCGACGAACGCTCGTAGCGGCTGGGCTACACGGTTGGCTACATAACGATCAAAGAGGGCGTCACTGCCGGTAATACCAACAGGTCAGCCGTGGTGGACCTAACGTGTCACAATAAGAACCGCCTGATCTTGGCCCAGGGACCTGAGATCACCGTCCGACCGGTCCCCACAAGGCTCCCGACCAGGGGCGATGCCCAGTGAGCACCCAGCCGGCAACCTCGCCCATCGAATCGAACACACGTTCCGCACCTCTGGTGGGTCCGGCCGCCCGCTGCGCCACCGAACGAGCCTGCGCTCTCAGATCAGATAGTATGTAATCATGGTCACGGTGACTGCTACCCAGGCGGCACGCAGCTTCGCGAACATCCTCGACGCCGTCGAGCACGGCGAGACAGTGGTCATCACACGCGACGGTGTGCCGGTCGGCCGGCTTGTCCCGGAACGGCAGACGTCGGCGGACCGGTTGAGGGCCGCACTGCGCGACAACCCGGCTGACGTCGGCTTCGCAGACGAGTTGGAGCGGACCCATGCCGAGCTGGACGTGGCATTCGGTAGCGAGGTGCGCGGATGGCGAGACGCGTAATCCTCGACACTGGGGTGCTCATCGCGCTCGAACGGGGCACGCTTGACGTCGACGCGCTCCTCGGGCTCGACGACGCCGCGATCGCCGCGGTGACCGCGATGGAGCTTCTCGTCGGTGTCGAACGTGCGGACGAGGCACGCCGGCAGGCGTGCGCCGTCCGCGTGGAGGCAATTCTGTCGAGTCTCCCGATCGAGCCCTACACGCTCGGTGTCGCGCGGGTGCATGCGCGTCTTGCCGTGGCCGCGATGGCCAGTGGCCGGCCGCGATCAGCATATGACATGGCGATCGCGGCGACCGCGGCCGCCACCAGTCGGGTGCTGCTCACCACCGACACCAGGGCAGGCTTCGACGAACTCGCGGGCGTCCGCTCCGAACTCGTCACGCCGACCGGCCGCTGACGGACACTCAGCCCGTTCACCCGTGGGATGCATTGCCGCCCGCCAGTAAACCCCCAGAAGGGGGCGAACATGACGGACCAGCTCGTGGACCTGACACACCACAGTAAGAACCACCGCGTCGAACACGCGTTCCGCGGCAAGGCTCGTTGGACGGCGCGGCGTTGGTCGATGTTGGTCTGCCAGACCTCGGCGAGATCGAGCTCGGCCGCCGCCGCGCTGCGGACCACGTCGAGCAGCCCAGCCGCGCGACCGTAGATCTCCACTGCCCCGGCAACCTGCCTGCGGATCTGCTCGCCGGGGTCGGTGGCGGAGAGCGGTAGCCCGCGGCGCGGATCGCGGTGATCACAGCACCTCGGAAGATCGCGAGGGCTGCGGGGGCCCGGCCGGTCCTGCCGGTGGAAGCATCCTCACCGAAAGTGACATCGCGGACGTAATGCTGGCAGCCCTCGAACTGTCAAGCAGGGTGCACCTGTGGTGCTCAACTGTCGGGGGATGGCCGCCCGCGAAGCGGGGGTGGACGCGGGTGGTTCGGCCTCGGATCTTGTTCAGGTAGGCGGCCAGCTCGGTGATCTTGATGGGGTTGGCGTGCAGGATCCAGCGGTGTGGATGGCGGGTCTCCTGGCGTCCGCGGATGCGGCCTTGCTGGCGCCAGCGGTGGATGGTTCCGGTGGTGACGCCGAGGTGGGCGGCTAGGGCCTGTTTGGGAAGTAGGTCCCGAGGCTGGCCGTGGATCTGATGGTGATTTTCGGATTGCATGATCCGTTGTGTGGTGCGGTGTGACCTGACGAACGA
>NZ_CDWRCK010000259.1:0-5776 GCF_977927595.1 Frankia sp. CcWB3 | reverse complement strand
GGTAGGCCACATGGCCGGCGTGGAGGACGTCGAAGCATCCGTTCGTGAAGACGATCCGCCGACCCTGCGCCCGGTGTGCCGCGACGACGTCCGCGAGACGCGCGGCGTCCAGGACGGCGCCCGTGCCGAGGTGGTGCAGCCGGGCGCGCAGGTCCGCCGCCGGGCAGATGCCGGTGCCGGCGGTCGAGACGGCCACGGACGCGGCGATCGAGGCGAGCCGGACGGCGTCACGCAGCCCGACGCCCGCCGCCCGGGCGAGGACTATGGCGGCGACGAACGTGTCACCGGCCCCCGAGGTGCGCTCGTCGGGCGCGTCGGCGGTGGCCGGCAGATGCCACGGCGGCTCATCGGGAGTAAGGACGACGACGCCGTCGCGGTCGAGGGTGACGGCCGCGGCCCGCGCCCCGCTGGCGGCGAGGATCTGTGCCGCGTGGTGCCGCACGGTCCCGACCCGGTCGTGCGCGAAGGAGCCTCGGACGGCCTCGGGCAGCAGCGCGACGACCTCATCCGCATTGGGCTTGACCAGGTCGGGGCGCACCGCCGCCCATCGGGTGAGGTCGTGGGCGTCGACGACGAGCCGCCGGCCCGCCGCCCGCACGGCTGCCGCCACCCGGCCGATCAGCTCGGGGGTAAACAACCCCGTGCCGTAGTCACAGGCCAGCACGGCACAGGCCGACGCGGCCCCGGCGGTGACGCGGGCCGCCACGGCGGCGGCGGTGGCCCGCCGGGGCGGGGTCTCGTCACCCGTGTCGCAGCGCAGGTGGAGATGGTTGCCGGAACAGATCCGCCGCTTGGCCACCGTGGTCCGCCCGGGTTCGACGACCACGGCGGACGTGCCGACGCCACCGGCGTCGAGCAGGTCCCGCAGCCGCCGGCCGTCGGGATCGTCCCCCACCATCCCGACCAGCCGGGTGCGCGCACCGAGGGCGGCCGCGGCGAGGACGGCGTTGCCGGCTCCCCCCGGGGACTCCTCCCGCCCGGTCACAGAGACGACGGGTACGGGGCCCTCCCGGGACAACCCCCGCGGCGGTCCCCGCAGCCAGGAGTCGAGCATCGCGTCCCCGACCACGAGCAGGTGCAGCGCACCAAACCGATCCGGCAGCTCGGCGAGCGGCACGGGACGCGGCGAGGCCGGAGACGAGGCCGGAGACGCGGGGGCGGCGGTCATCGGGCCATCCCCTCCCCGACCAGCGCGAGCGCGGCGGCGGTCACCTCGGCCGGCGGCAGATCCAGGCATTCGTGCCCGAACGGGCAGGTGAAGGCGCGGCAGGGCATGCAGGGCGTCGCCCGGCGCAGCACCGCGACGCGCGCGGCGCATGGCCGGTACTCGCTCTCCCGTTCAGTGCCGGCGAACAGGGTGACGACGGGCGTGCGCACCGCGTCGGCGAGATGGGCACCGCCCGAGTTGTTGGTGACGACGACCGCCGCGCCGCGCAGGAGCGCGGCCAGCGCCGGGACGTCCAGGACCCCGGCGAGGCCCCGCCCCGCCGGGCCGGCAGCGGCGACGACCCGGTCGACCAGGGCGGTCTCGGCGCCCGTGCCGGCGACGAGGACCCGCAGGCCCGCGCCCGCAAGCAGGCCGGCGACCCGGGCGAACCGGTCGGCGTCGTAGCGGCGGGCCGAACAGCTCGCCCCGGGCAGCAGCACCGCGTAAGGGCCGGGTTCCGTCAGCGGCCGGACCCTCGCGACGGCCTCGCCTGGCACGGCCAGCCGGGGGTGGGATGCCGGGGCGGGGATGCCGAAGCGGCGCAGCAGCAGCAGCGCCCGGTCGACCTGGTGGATACCGCCGGGCAGGTCGTCCACCCAGTGGGTGAGCAGCGACCCGCCGAACTCCCGCGAGGCGCCAACCCGGGTCGGGATCCCGGCGAGGGCGCAGACGAAGGCGGCCGGCCACGGCGACTGGGAGAACGAGGTGAACAGGACCGCGACGTCGTAGCGGCGCCGCGCCAGCGTCTCGACCAGCCGGGTCTGCTCGGCCGGGTCGACGGGTCGGCCGCCGGTGTCCTGCCAGCACACCGATGCCACGACCGCGTCATCGACGCAGTCAAGCAGGGGCAGCACGGCCGCCCCGCCGGGTGAGGTCAGCACGTCGAGGCGGGCCCCGGGCGCCGCGGCCCGCAGCGCCGGGGACAGCAGCACGACGTCCCCGAGATTGTCCGGACGGACCGCCAGGACGTGGCGGGCGGCCGCGAGGTCCAGCGGACCCGCACGGCCCGCCGCCGGGTGGGACGCGACTTCGTTCACGGGAGGCTCCGGGACGGTCGGGAACGGTCGAGACGGTCGGGGACGGCTTCTCCCCCGCCCCGTGCCCGGAGGGTGGGCAACAAAACTGCTACTCTCCGCGAGGAACGTTCTCTCCGTGAGAACCACGCCGGGCGAGAACCACGCCGATCGCCTCGGCCTCGAGGGCCCAGGGGGCTGCCCGGCAGGCGGTGACCGCTCCGGCGAGCGGGTACGGCCTTCTCCATGCCGCGAGCAGCCATCCCCCCGGACAGCCATCCCCCGGATCGCCTTCGTCTGCGGCAACCTCGTCACCGCCGAGGACGGCGTCGCCGACTACACCATCCGGCTCGCCGAGACACTGCGCCACGACATCGATCCCGTCCTGATCACCTCGGGGCGGGTCGAGGGCGACCTCGGCCCCACCCGGGTGGTCACGCTGGAACGTGGGTGGGGTCCGGCCGGGATCGCCGCCACCGCGACGGCGCTGCGGCGCCTGCGGCCCGACCTCGTCCACCTCCAGTTCGCACCCTCGGCGTTCGGGTTCTCCCCGGCGGTCGGGCTGCCGCCCCCGCTGGCGGGCCGGCGCGTCCCCTGGGTGACCACCCTGCACGAGTACGGCTGGTGGGCATGGCCGTCCTGGCTGCCGGCGGCCCTGTGGCGACGGCCGGAACGGCACGGCTGGTGGGACCGGGAGACCCTGACGCTCGTGCCCCACTCGCGCGCCCTGGTGGTGACCAATCCCGAGCACGCCGCCGCGGTACGCACCCGCTTCGGCCGCCAGGCGCAACTGGTCCCCGTCGCCGCGAACATCCCCCGGGCACGAAGCACCGCCCGCACCGCCAGTCTGTCCTCCGACGCCGGCCCATCCCCCGGCGCCGACCCATCCCCCGGCGTCAGCCCGGGACAGGCGGCCCGGTCCCGGCTACGCGGCCGGCTCGGCACCGGCCCCGACGCCGAGGTGGCAGTCTTCTTCGGCTTCGTCCACCCGGTGAAAGGCGTGCGGTATCTCCTCGAAGCCGTCGCCGAGCTGCACGCCGACCATCCCGACCTGCATCTCGCCGTCGTCGGCGGGTTCACCTCCCTGGCGCTGCCCGACGCCGAGGCGGCGGCCTTCCGCCGCGAGCTCGAAGGGCACGCCCGTGCCGTCGGCGTCGCGGACCGGGTGACGTTCACCGGACATCTGCCGGCCGAAGAGGTTTCGGACATCCTGGCCGGGGCGGACGTCTGCGTGCTGCCGTTCACCGCCGGGGTGACGACGAAGAGCGGGGCGCTGGCGGCCGCGCTGTCCCACGGCCTGCCGACAGTGGTAACGGTCGCGGACCCGCCGGATCCGGCCCTCGTCGACGGCCGGACGGCGATCGTGGCCAAACCCGTGCGGGACCCGGCCGCGCTGGCCCGTGGGCTGCGCCGGCTGCTGGGCAACCCGGCGCTGCGGGCGGCCGTGTCCGCTGGCGGCCGCGACCTCGTCGCCGACCGGTCCTGGCCGTCCGTCGGGGCCGCGCACGCCCGCCTCTACCGGTGTCTGATCGGTCCCCGATGACCGTCGACGATCCCCCTCCCCGCCCATCCAGATCCCGCCCATCCAGAGGGATAAAATGGACACAAAACCCTCTGGAAAGGCAAGGAAGCCGAGACCAAGGAACGTCGGTGGCCGGCGAGTGGACGGATCCGGCCCGGGCGGAGCCGCGCGAGATCCTCTTCGTCGAGCTGCTCGGCGGGTTCGGCGATCTGCTGATCGCCCTGCCAGCGATCCACGCACTGGCGAACAGCCATCCGAATGCCCGGATCCGCGTCCTCACCTTCGCGCCGGCCGGCGAGCTGCTGACCCACGACGACCGGATCACCGAGGTCGTGCAGGTGACCGATCACCGCGCACAGGCCGTCCGCGAGGCTGTCGTCCGCGCGGTAAGCCGGCCGCGGGCGGACCTGGTCGTGACGACGACCCGGCACAGCGGCGTGCCGGCCGCGATCGAGGCCGGGCGACCGCGGCATACCGGACGGCCGAGGCACGTCGTGACGGACCTCTGGCGGCGGCCGGACCCCGCCGAACCGATCGGGTCCCGGTTCGTCCGGCTCCTCACCGAAGACGGCTGGATCCGGCCCGGCCCCGGCCATCCGGACGGCGCCGACGCCCGTGGCCGTGGCCGTGGCCGTGGTAACGCCCATGGGCGGGTCGCGCTGACCGCGGCGGAGGTCGCCGAGGGTGAACGCATCCTCGGCGCACTCGACAGCACCACGCCCGACGGCACCACGCCCGACAGCACCACACCCGGCCGCCCGGCTCCGGTGCTGCTGGTACCCGACGCCGGAATGGCCGTCAAACGGTGGCCGGCACGGCGGTGGACCGATCTCGCCCGGCTGCTCGCGGCGCGCGGGCATCCGGTCCTGCAGCCACACGCGTCCGGGGCCGGGACGGCCGTGCCCAGGGTGCCCATAGCCTCCCCGCTGCCGCTGCGGGGGTTCGCGGGGCTGTGCGCGGCCGTCGGCGCGCGCGGCGGCGTCGTGGTCGGCGGGGATACCGGGCCGGTGCGCCTGGCCGCTGCCGTCGGCGCCCGCACGGTGGCGCTGTTCGGCCCGAGCCCGGCCGCCCGCTACGGCATCGCGGCGTCCCGGCAAGGCGGCGATCCGGGCGGGATGGACCTGCAGGGACTGCCAGACTGCCCGGTCCGACGACCGCTGTCCATCACCGAACAGGACTGCTGGTGGACGGCGCGATGCCCGCTCTCGGCCGACGGTCCGGCCTGCATGAGGGACCTCACGACCGCCGTCGTGGGCGAGGCGGTTTCGGCCCGAACGCCGGGCCGGGCATCGGCCCGGACGGTGGATCTTCGGCCCCCGCCACCGGGAAGAAGAACCCGATCATCCAGTCCCTGCCATCCTCCCTGTTACCCAGAGTAGTAGTTTTCTCCGCGCTCCTCGGGGCAGCCCTCGTCTCGTGGCTGAACAGATCCGCGCCGTCGACGGCGCTTCCCCCCCTGAGCGCGGACACGCACGCGGCCGCCGGGCGCCGGACCCTGCCGAAAGCGGTGCTGTTCGACCGGGACGGGACGTTGTGCATCGACATCCCCTACAACGGCGATCCCGGACGGGTCGTCCCCGTATCGA
Organism: Frankia sp. CcWB3; assembly: GCF_977927595.1. NCBI lineage: Bacteria > Bacillati > Actinomycetota > Actinomycetes > Frankiales > Frankiaceae > Frankia > Frankia sp. CcWB3. The sequence goes on along the minus strand of NZ_CDWRCK010000259.1, from coordinate 448 downwards.
CGGCGGCGGCGGCCCTGCGGCGCCTGCGGCGGGCCGGCATCCCGACCGCCGTGGTGTCCAACCAGAGCGGCGTCGGGCGCGGTCTGCTCGCCCTCGACGACGTCCATGCCGTCAACCGGCGGCTCGACGATCTGCTGGGCGGTCTGGGGCCGGTGTTCGTGTGCCCCCATGCGCCGGACGCGGGCTGTCCGTGCCGCAAGCCTGCCCCGGCGCTGCTCCTCGCCGCGGCCGCCGCACTCGGCGTGGCGCCGCGGAACTGCGCGTTCATCGGCGATATCGGCGCGGACATGGCCGCCGCCGCGGCGGCCGGCGCCCGGGGCGTGCTGGTGCCGACGGCGGTCACCCGCGCGGACGAGGTCGCCGCGGCGCCCGAGGTGGCCGCCGATCTGCTCGGCGCCGTCGACCTCCTCCTCGAAGCGGCGGGAACGGGGGGACCGGCGGGAACGGC
>NZ_CDWRCK010000258.1:0-5801 GCF_977927595.1 Frankia sp. CcWB3 | reverse complement strand
AGCCACCATCGCCGCGATCAACAAATGGCTGCCCCGATGAACTTCCCAAACAGGCCCTAGGGGGTGTGGACAACGGCTCGAGCCCGGATCCGAACGATCTACGTGCCGCGGCTGGACCCCAGGCAAGCGCCCGGAGCGCGGCCGACCGCTCGTCGGCGTCTGCTGGCACTCTGAGATGCTGGTCGGTGTTCCCTGCGGGGTGACTCCGAACAACCGGAGGGAACGACAGGAGGCCTAACCATGAAGTTCCGGGTGGAACGGGATGAATTCACCGAAGCGGTCGCCTGGACCGCACGCACGTTGCCGAGCCGGCCGACCACCCAGTTGCAGGTGCTCTCGGGCCTGCTCCTCGACGCGACCGGACCGATGCTCAAGATCGCCGCGTACGACTACGAGGTGGCCGCCCAGTGCACGGTGCACGCGACCGTGTCGGAGGAGGGGCGCGGGCTCGTCAACGGCAAACTGCTCGCGGAGATCACCCGGGCGCTGCCCGCGGCACCGGTCGATCTGGGCATCGACGGCACCCGTTTGGTGATCACTTGTGGCAATGCTCGGTTCGCGTTGCCGATGCTGCCGGTGGACGACTACCCAGCCCTTCCGGCCATGCCCCCGATCACGGGGCACATCGAGGGATCCGCGTTCGCTGCGGCGGTCTCACAGGTGGCGATCGCGGCCGGTCGTGACGACACGCTGCCGGTCCTTACCGGGGTCCGCCTCGAGATCGAGGGGGACACCCTCACCCTCGCCGCGACCGACCGTTACCGGCTCGCCGTGCGGACGCTGAAGTGGCGGCCGTCGGAAACAGCCGCCGGGCTCGGTGCGGGCGGTGTGACCAGTGCGGACAGCCCCCCGCCCACACCGGTCACGGTCGCCCTCGTGCCGGCCCGCACCTTGCTCGACACCGCGAAGTCGTTGTCGGGTTCAGGGGTGGAGGTGTCCATCGCGCTCGGGGCGGGGCCCTCCGGCGAGACGCTGGCCGGTTTCGCCGGCTCGACCCGGCAGACGACGACCCGGTTGCTCGACGGAAGCTTCCCGCCCTACCGCAAGCTGTTGCCGGACAGCTCGCCGTTGATCGCGCAGCTGGAGATCGCCCCGTTGCAGGAGGCTGTCAAACGGGTGGCGCTGGTCGCTGCGAAGACCGCACCGGTGCAGCTGACGTTTTCCCCGGACCACCTCGTGCTGGAGGCTGGAACGGGCGGTGAGGCGCAGGCAACGGAGACCCTCCCGGTGACCTACGATGGGCCGGAGCTGTCTGTGGCGTTCAACCCGTCGTACCTGCTCGACGCGCTCGGGGCGCTGGAGTCGGACGTCGTACGGGTCGGTTTCGCCAGCGCGGAGGACCCGGCGGTGGCGGCGAACAAGCCGGCGATCCTGACCCGGAAGGCCGACGACGACGGCGAGGTCCCCGACTACCGGTACCTGCTGATGCCGATCCGCCTGCACGGGTGACGTGCACCTCACGCACCTGTCCCTCGTCGACTTCCGGTCCTACCCAGCTCTTGACCTAACGCTGGGTCCGGGAGTGGCCACCTTCGTGGGTGGTAACGGCCAGGGGAAGACCAACGTGATCGAGGCGATCAGCTATGTCGCCACGCTGGCCAGCCACCGGGTCGCCGGGGACGCCCCGCTGGTCCGTGACGGCGCGTCTCGGGCGGTCATCCGCGCCAGGATCGTCCGGGGTGACCGGGCCGCGCTGGTGGAGATCGAGATCGTTCCGGGAAAGGCGAACCGGGCCCGGTTGAACCGGGCTCCCGTCGCCCGGCCGCGTGACATCGTCGGTCTGCTGTGCACCGTGCTGTTCGCCCCGGAGGACCTGGCCCTGGTGAAGGGGGATCCGGCGCAGCGTCGTCAGTTCCTCGACGAGCTGCTGATCGCCCGGACCCCGAGGATGGCCGCGGTCCTCGCCGACTACGACCGGGTCCTCAAACAACGATCGACCCTGCTACGCACCGCCGGGACGGCCCGGCGAGCCGGGGGGCAGGGAGATCTGCGCACCCTCGACGTCTGGGACGGGTACCTGGCCACGCATGGCGCCGAGGTGCTGGCCGCGCGGTTGGCACTCGTCGATGCGTTGCGGCCGGCCGTGGCCGCGGCGTACGAGGCCGTCGCCGACGCCGAGTCCGCCACCGCGCTGGACTACCGTTCCAGCGTCACCCTCCCGGACACCTTGCCTGCACCCGGTCCACCCGGTCCACAGGGCCAGCCAGAGCAGCCGGGCGCAGGTCGGCCGGGTCCGGCGGCACCGGATCGGACCATACTGGCGGAGGCGATCCGCGCCGATCTGGAGGCCGCCCGGCCGCGGGAGGTCGAACGGGGGATGACGCTGGTCGGTCCGCACCGCGACGATCTGCTCTTGTCGATCAACGGGCTCCCGGCCCGCGGCTACGCGAGTCACGGCGAGTCTTGGTCCCTCGCCCTCGCGCTCAAGCTGGCCTCGTTCGACCTGCTGCGTGTCGATGACCGCGAGCCGGTCCTGCTCCTGGACGACGTTTTCGCCGAACTGGACACGCGTCGCCGCGGTCGGCTCGCGGAACTCGTCGCCTCCGCGGAGCAGGTACTGGTCACAGCCGCGGTCGAAACCGACGTTCCCACGGAGCTGACCGGGGTGCGGTACGCCGTCGCCGACGGAGAGGTCCAGCATGCCCACTGAGCGCCCAGACCCCCGGGACCATCCCACCGCGCCCGGGCGGTCCCGGGGAGGTGCCGGGAGCCGAGGGAAGACCGAGGGGCCGGACGGCACCGCAGCCCGCGGAGCGGACCTGGCGCGGGAGATCCTCGCCCAGGCCAAACGGGACGCGCGGGAGCGTGGGCGGGGACGGGGGGGCGCCGGCCACACCGCCCGCCACCCGGCCGGGCCGGGTCCGGCCGGACCCGGCCCTGGTTGCGGTGGCGGGATGCCAGGTGCTGACGGCGGCACGTGGGCCGATGAGGAGGCATCCGCCGGCGCCACCGGGACGGGCGGTCCGTGGGGCCCGGGCTCTCGGGCCCGCCTCGGTGCCCGGCGGGCCGACCCGTCGGACGACCAGATGCCCCGCCGGCCGCGGATGCCGGGCATCGCACCGCCCGGCCGGGAATGGCGCGAACCGGTCGGTTTCGGGACGGCGATCAACCGGCTGCTGGCGGCCCGTGGCTGGAAGGCTCAGGCGAGCGATGCGAACGTCCTGGCCCGATGGGATGTCATCGTCGGGCCGGACATCGCCGACCACTGCACCCCGGTGTCCCTGCGTGACGGAGAGCTGGAACTTGTCGCGGAGTCGACGGCCTGGGCGACCCAGCTGCGCATGCTGTCCCGGCAGCTCCTCGGCATCCTGCACCGGGAGCTCGGTCCACACGTGGTCCGCCGGATCGTCGTGCGTGGACCGACGGCGCCGTCCTGGCGGCACGGGTCCATCCGAACCGGCGGTCGAGGACCCCGTGACACCTACGGCTGAGACCGGCGTTCGGCTGGCGCCCGCCTGACGCTCCCTGCGCCCCTGCGCTCTCCAGTAGCCCCGGTGCTCCAGGCGCCCCTTGGCGCCTGGAGCGTGCCTGTGGTATCCGTCGGGGCGACTGGGATGATCATGACGGTTCCGCGGGGTCGCGGTGCCGGTGACAGTCGTGGAGGCGCGCCAAGGCGGTCGGGGGAGTCGGTCCGGTAGGGGGGGTTGGCCATCCCCATGTGCGTGGCGCTGCGCAGACGTCAGGGGGTTCCCTGCGTCCGCTATGGCGGGTTGCCGGGTAGACTGGTGGATACTTCCGCCCAGAACGAGGGGACCCGTCGCGTGGCCTACGATGCAAGTTCGATCAAGGTTCTCGAAGGTCTTGACGCGGTCCGCAAGCGTCCTGGTATGTACATCGGCTCCACTGGAGAGCGTGGACTGCATCATCTCGTCTACGAGGTCGTGGACAACGCGGTGGACGAGGCGCTCGCCGGTTACTGCGACACCATCACCGTGACGCTGCTTGCCGACGGCGGGGTGCGGGTCACCGACAACGGCCGCGGCATTCCCGTCGGCATGCATCCCACCGAGAAGCGGCCCGCCGTCGAGGTCGTGCTGACCACCCTGCACGCCGGCGGGAAGTTCGACGGCAAATCGTATGCGGTGTCCGGCGGGCTGCACGGAGTCGGCGTCAGCGTGGTCAACGCGCTGTCCACCCGGCTCGACGTGGAGATCCAGCGGGAGGGGCACGTCTGGTTCCAGCCGTACGTGGCGACCCGCCCGGACAAGCCGCTGGCCAAGACCGGTACCACCCGCAAGACCGGGACGTCGGTCACCTTCTGGGCGGATCCGACGATCTTCGAGACCACCGAGTACAAGTACGAGACGCTCGCCCGCCGCCTGCAGGAGATGGCCTTCCTCAACAAGGGGCTGTCGATCACGCTCGTCGACGAGCGTGACGAGGAACGCATGGCGGTCACCTACAAGTACGCCAACGGCCTGGTCGACTTCGTCGGTCACCTCAACGCCACGAAGGACACCATCCACCGCAGCGTGATCTCGCTGGAGTCGAAGGGCGTGGGCATCGAGGCCGAGCTCGCGATGCAGTGGAACGGCGGCTACACCGAGTCGGTCTACACCTTCGCGAACACCATCAACACCCACGAGGGCGGCACCCACGAGGAGGGCTTCCGGGCCGCGCTGACCAGCGCCGTCAACGCCTACGCCAAGGACCAGAACTTGCTCAAGCCGGTGAAGGCCGGGGCCAAGAACAGCGACGAGCGGCTCTCCGGCGACGACATCCGGGAGGGCCTTACCGCGATCATCTCGGTGAAGCTCGCGCAGCCGCAGTTCGAGGGCCAGACCAAGACCAAGCTCGGCAACACCGAGGCCAAGAAGTTCATCCAGGAGATGTGCTACTCGGCGCTCAAGGACTGGTTCGAGGTCAACCGCACCGAGGCTCGGGCTATCGTCAGCAAGGCGCTCGACGCCCAACGGGCCCGCATCGCCGCCCGTCAGGCCCGCGATCTGACCCGGCGCAAGGGTCTGCTCGGCGGCACCGGTCTGCCGGGCAAGCTCGCCGACTGCCAGTACACCGATCCCGAGCGGTGCGAGCTGTACATCGTCGAGGGTGACTCGGCGGGTGGGTCGGCCAAGGGTGGTCGGGACTCGAAGTTCCAGGCGATCCTCCCGCTGCGAGGAAAGATCCTCAACGTCGAGAAGGCCCGCATCGACCGCGTCCTGAAGAACACCGAGGTCCAGGCCCTCATCCAGGCGCTGGGTACCGGCATCCACGACGATTTCGACATCGCGAAACTGCGCTACCACAAGATCGTATTGATGGCGGACGCCGACGTCGACGGCCAGCACATCCGGACCCTGCTGCTGACGCTGCTGTTCCGGTTCATGCGCCCGCTGGTCGAGGCCGGTCACGTGTTTCTGGCGCAGCCGCCGCTCTACAAGATCAAATGGGGTAGGGAGGACTGGGAGTACGCCTACTCCGACCGGGAGCGCGACGGGCTGGTCGCCCGCGGGGTGGAGTCCGGGCGCAAGCTGCCCAAGGATGCCATCCAGCGATTCAAGGGTCTCGGCGAGATGAACGCCACCGAGCTGTGGGACACCACCATGGACCCGGACCGGCGCATCCTGCTGCAGGTCACGCTCGACGATGCGGCGGTCGCCGACGAGTTGTTCTCCGTGCTCATGGGTGAGGATGTCGACGCGCGTCGCAGCTTCATCCAACGTAATGCCAAGGACGTGCGTTTCCTGGACATCTGACCCGGCCGTGTCGCGTGCCTCGGATCGGTCGTCGGGTGGCCCTCAGGTCGGTCCGGGCGCGGCGATCCCGACGGTCCGACCCGGCGAACGGAGGGCTCCGGATCC
>NZ_CDWRCK010000257.1:0-5811 GCF_977927595.1 Frankia sp. CcWB3 | reverse complement strand
GCCCGCGGCCTGAGGCCAGAGAGGTGGCCTGAGGCCGCAGAGGTGGTTGGTCGACGGAGCGCCGGGTGGTGTGCCGGCCGTCAGCGGCCGATGGTGCGGTGCAGGAACGCCAGAACGACGCCCATCCGCTCCCGGGCCGGGAAGGCACCGCCGCGGCCGGCGCCCGGCACGATCGTCACGTCCACCGCCGGCGCTCCGGCGGCGCGCAGCGCGTGGGCGAGTTCCAGCGACTGCTGGTGGGGGACCGTGCAGTCCGCGTCCCCGTGCTCGATCAGGAACGGCGGCAGCGGCCCGCGGCTCAGGTAGTTCAGGGGGCTCGCCACCCGGACCAGCTGGGGCACGGCCGTCACGGTGCGGCCGAGGAACCGCGACTCCGGCGAGTGGGGCTGGTCGTGCTGGGCGTCAGCCACGGTGCACCGCTCGTTCGCGCGCAGCTGGGCGTCCATCGAGGCGAAGTTCACCGGGCCGTAGAAGTCGACGACGGCCTGGACGTCGCTGGACACCCCGGGATTGCCGAGCCCCGGGTCGTCGAACATCGCCACGCCGCTCGTCGTGCCCAGCATCACCGCGAGGTAGGCCCCGGCCGACGCGTCGGTCGCGGCGATGCGGGAGGGGTCCAGGCCATAGGTGCCCGCGTGGGCCCGCAGCCAGCGGACGGACGCCTTCACGTCCTGGACCGCGGCCGGGAACTTCGCCTCCCCGGACAGCCGGTAGTTCAAGCTGGCGACGGCGTACCCGGCGTGGACGAGTGCTCGGACCACCGGCAGGTCGTCCCGCTTGTCGCCGAGCATGAACGCGCCACCGTGGATCGTGAGTACCATCGGCAGGACCGTCCCGGGGGTCACCTGGGCCCCTTCGGCACCTGCCGTCGGGGCCGGCGGGGAGGGACGGTAGAGATCCAGCCGCTGTGCCGGCGAGACCGGCGCGTAGGGCACGTCCCGCAGGACCCACATGCCGCCGGACTCCTCGGGCGTGCCGGCCTGCGCGGGTGCGCTGTTCGGGCCACCCGGGCCCGACGCTGTCGGCGACGCGGGGCGAGGGGCGGAGCCGTGCCGGGAGCACGCGGCCAGGCCCAGGCCGAGCGCGAGCATGCTGCCAGTGGCGGCGGCGAGGAATCGGTGCTGGGCGGAGCGGATGATGACAATTCTCCCTTCCGGAGGGCCGTCCGCGGGACGGGGATCGGCCGGGCAGGGATCGGCCGGGTAGGGGTCAGCGGGGACGGAACTCTCGCCTCCGCCAGTCATCATGCCCTGCCGCTCTAACCGCCCCGAACATCCGATCGCATGATGAATCCCTTGATCTTGGCGTTTGCCGATATTCTGGGCGGACGGCCCCGGGTGTTGTCCGTTCGGGACACCCGGATCGCGGCCGGAGCCCGGAGCCCGGAGCCGGGGCGGGTGCGGGTGTTGGTGACGGGTGGCAGATGTGACCAGCGCCACACGGTGCGGGGAGCTGGCATTTGCAGTACAGTACGGTACTGTTTCTCTGGTCAGGGTAATGTTCATTGCGTCTTCTCCTCGGCGTCGCGGCCATGCGCGTCGACTCCGGAGAAGCGTCCGAGACGGAAGGGTGAAGACCGATTTCCCCGCCGAGTGGCGCCGGGCGTGGCCGGCCCCGGGACGATGCCCGGGAGCGGGCGATCCTGGACGCCGCGCTGGAACTGCTCGTCGAGGTCGGGTATGAGCGGATGAGCATGGTCGCCGTCGCGGCCCGGGCCCGGGCCAGCAAGGCGACGATCTACCGCCGATGGTCGTGCAAGGACGAGATGGTCGTGGAGGCCCTGCGGCGGCATGGTCCCGGCGACCGCGTCCCGGCTGACACCGGGTGCCTGCGGGACGACCTGGCCGCCGAGGTGCGCCTCATGGTCGACACGATTACCGGTCCCGACGGTGCGCTGCTCATTGGCGTGCTCCGGGCCGCGAGCGAGTCCCCGCGGCTGGCTGCGGTCGTGCAGGCCAACATCCTGCAGAACAAGGCGAAGATCGGCCGCTGCATGTTCGCTCGGGCCTCGCAACGGGGGGAGATCTCTGCGTCGGCCGATTTCGACGTGATCATGGAGATCGTCATGGCGATGATTTTCTGTCGCCTGCTCGTCACCGGTGAGCCGCTCGACGGCGCGTTCGTCGATCATATGGTGGACGACGTGCTCATGCCGTTACTGGCTGGCCGGCCCGGAACGACACTCCGGCCCGGAACACCCCCGTCCGGGGCCAACTCGAACACCTGAGCTATTCTCGGCTCGAACGCTCGTTCGATAGCCCTGTCCCTGCCACCGTCGCGTCACCGACGCCGCCACGGACCGCCCGGTCCCGGGGCGCCGTCCACCGGCACCATCCCCACCGCACCGGGTCGCCTCGCGCGAACTCGTGGCGTTCGTTCGTCCCCGTTTCAGGTCCGATCGGCTAGGAGCTTCCCTGTGACCACAACCCTCGACCACCAGGCGGAGGACCGTCCGGTGGACGCGGCGGACGGCTCGCCCGATCCACGGCGCTGGCTCGCGCTCTGGATCATCGCTGTCGCGCAGCTCATGGTCGTCCTCGACGCCTCGATCGTGAACATCGCGATCCCGCACGCGCAGGCCGATCTCGACATCTCCACCGCGAACCGGCAATGGATCGTCACCGCGTACACCGTGGCCTTCGGCGGTCTGCTGCTGCTCGGCGGGCGCGTCGCCGACTACCTGGGGCGCAAGCGGGCCTTCAGCTGGGGACTCCTCGGTTTCGCGCTGGCCTCGGCGCTGGGCGGCCTGGCCCCGAACGCCGGCCTGCTGTTCGCCGCGCGGGCGCTGCAGGGTGCGTTCGCGGCCCTGCTCGCGCCGGCCGCGCTGTCGCTGATCACCGTCGCCTTCACTGAAAGCCGCGAGCGGGCGAAGGCGTTCGGCGTGTACGGAGCGATCTCCGGTGGTGGCGCCGCGATCGGTCTTATCGTCGGCGGCCTGCTCACCGAGTACGCCTCCTGGCGGTGGTGCCTGCTGGTGAACGTGCCGATCGCGCTCATCACCGCGGCTCTCGCGCTACCCGTGGTGCGCGAGAGCCGGGCGCAGGGCAAGGCCCGCTACGACCTGCCCGGCGCGGTGACGGTGACCGCGGGCCTGGTGGCCTTGGTCTACGGCTTCACCGTGGCCGCCGAGGACGGCTGGGGCGACGCCCGCACCATCGGGCTGCTGGTCGGTGCGGTCGTGCTGCTCGCGGCCTTCGTCGTCATCGAGTCCCGCACCAGCGCGCCGCTGCTGCCGCTACGGGTGCCGTGGGAGCGCAACCGCGGCGGCTCGTTCCTGGCCTCGCTGCTGACCGGGGCCGGCCTGTTCGCGATGTTCCTGTTCCTGACGTACTACTTCCAGCAGACGCTCGGCTACGGCGCCCTGAAGACCGGCTTCGCGTTCCTGCCGTTCAGCGGCGGGATCATCGTCTCCGCGGGGCTGGCCAGCCAGCTCCTGCCGCGCGCCGGGCCCCGGGTACTCGCCGGCGCCGGCACGACGCTCGCGGCGGTCGGGATGGCGCTGCTCCTCGCGATCGGGACGGATTCGAGCTACGTCGTGCACATCCTTCCCTCCGAGCTGCTGATCAGCATCGGCATGGGCTTCTCGTTCGTGCCCCTGTCGAACCTCGCGCTGATCGGGGTCGCCCCGCACGACGCGGGGGTGGCCAGCGCGCTGGCCAATACGACGCAGCAGATCGGCGGGTCGCTGGGCACCGCGTTGCTCAACACCGTCTACGCGACGGCCGTCACCAACTACCTGGCCGATCACGGGCGGGGTGGGAAGGCCCTCCTTGACCAGGCGCAGATCGAGGGCTACACCACGGCGTTCCTGTGGGGAGCCATCCTCATCGCGCTCGCTGCGGTGGTGATCATCGTGCTCATCCGAGCCGGGCGGGAGTCGACCGCCGACGTCGAGGTCGTCCCCGCGCACGCCGGCTGACCCGTCCGCGCGGCACCCCGTCCGCGCACCCCTTCCTCGTCCGTCCGGGACAGGCCAGGAAGGGCCGCGGGGCGCTGGGGGCGCTGGGGTGGTGATCGGAAATCCTACAGTTCGGATTCCCCGGCCAGCATCGCCCGGGAGCTGAGCCGGAAACCGATGGTCCCGTCCACGATTTTTCGAATCACGGTGGCTTTCGGATCCCTGCCGCCGACCCCGTCGACACCCAGGGCGCCCGCCAGGGCCCGTAGCTGCGGGACCGGGATCCGGCCCAGGGCGGCCAGGTGCTCCCGGGCTTCCTCCCGGCTCGCGGCGGCGACCAGTGTCGCGTGCAGCTTCTCGACGTCCACGGACGCCGGGAGCCGGGAGCCGTCCGCCGCGGCACGACCGCCCGGGTCTGCTGCCGTAGCCGTAGCCGTAGCCGGTGGGTGTGGCCGTGGCCGCGGGGACGACCGCGAGCCGCGCCCGACCCGCCATGAGATCGTCGAGCTGCCGGACGTCCAGGGTGGCGAGCAGATCGGACGCCTGGCGCAGGAGAACGGCCCCGAGACGGGCCGTATCCCGACCCGGGTGGCTGGCGGGCCGACTGTCAGGAGCCATGGTTCGCCGTCCGGATGCGTTTGAGGAACTCCTCGACCAGGCTCTGCAGTTCCCAGGCGAGTTCCCGGCTGAGCTGCTCGGTGAGAATGGCGGGGAGCTGGGCGCGGGCCGCGCCGGCGAAGTGCTTGTTGCTCTCCCGGAGCATCGCCTCGAAGACGGGCAGCCCAAGGCTTCTGGTCTGCGCTATGTAGGGCCGCAGCGCCGAAACGGGCTGACCACCGTAGTACTGGACCATCGTGAAGACGACGCCCAGAATCATCGGTTCCAGTTTCTTCACGGCCGGCCGGAGGTCGGCCTGCAGATCAGCGACCTGGTTGAACTCCCAGGTGGACCGGCGCAGCCGGGACTGCAGGTGATCGATTCCGAGGGTGGACAGCTCGTCCGGGCGGGCCGGGATGAGCAGCTGGTCGCTGGCCGCCACGGCGGACCTCGTGATGACGCCGAAGTTCGGCGGGCAGTCGATGAGCACCAGATCGTAGAGCCGCCCGGGCAGGGTGGCAAGCCCGGCCGCGAGACGCAGATAGACGTCGAAGTAGTGGCGTGTCGACCGGTGGATCTGTGCCCCACCCAACCGCGCGGCGAGATCCATCTCGACGTCGCCGAGGGCAAGATGGGACGCGGTCAGGTCGAGCCGGCCACCGCCATGCGCGATGCGGGAGTTCGCCACCGTGGGGGCGGTGACGAGCGCCTCGAGTCCCGGCACCGGCCCGTCCATCCGCCAGGCTTCGAACCACTGTTTGATGGTCCGGCCCTCGGCGAGGTGCGCCCGCCAGTCCTCCGGCCGGTAGAAGGAGAAGGTGAGGCTCGCCTGCGGATCAAGATCGATCAGAAGAACCCGTTTTCCCCAGCGGGCGATCTCCGCGCCGATGTTCGCCGTCAGAGTGGTCTTTCCGACTCCGCCCTTGTAATTCATGACCGAGACCACTTTCACGGTGTCACCGCTCTTGTGGATGACCGCGATATATTAAGGTAGCCGTCAGGTTGGCTTCGTGGACTTCGATGATGTGTCATCCGGCGGTCCCCCTGTCGCGCACTGGCGCCGTCCGTACGCGTGACCCGCGCCGGCCTTCTTCCTGCCAGCACACCACGTGCCGTTGACGCCATTTCCGGGATCCCCCGGACGGGTGAGTGCCGTGCGTGGACATTTGGCCGCCGATGACCATCGATCGTCCAGCTGATCCCACGTTGGGAGGGCCGTGGGAGAGGCCGTAGGGCAGCCAGCCGCGCACCGGCTCCGGACTGCCGCCACGCCGGGCATGGCCGACTGGTGGGTACACCATGGTCAACTTCAAGCG
>NZ_CDWRCK010000256.1:0-5855 GCF_977927595.1 Frankia sp. CcWB3 | reverse complement strand
AGCCACGGCCCCGCCGCCGCCCAGCTCGCCGAGCGGCTGGTCGAGCAGATTCGCCGCTTCGACCGCGACCGCACCGCCCAGCCCGTCATCACCGCCTACCCTGTCGGAACGGCCGACGAGACCCTGCCCACCGGCGTGGTTATCGACAAGCGCCACGTCCGCATGGTCGCCACGCCCTGACCGGTCACCGCGCCGACGGCCCCCAGCATCGAGAACGTGGTGACCACGTCTGGCTGACCACGTCTGGCTGAGCAGCCTCCTGAATCGCGGATTCGTCTAAACCCCGCACCAGCTACGACTGCACCGGAGCCCGCGCCGAATACGGCGGTCCGCACTGTCAACACCTCAGCGGCCGCTGTCTGGACACCTTCATCACCAGATTTCCCTGTCCAGCTCAGCGCAGGTCCTTACTGAAATCTTCGCTGGCAACCGACACCCGGGATCACCGTCGACATCCGCGATCAACCGGAAAGTTCACGCAGAGCATCTGCATAACTGCGCAGAGCCTCGATCTGCTGGGTCAGTCGGGCCAGGTCCGGCGAGGACGCGACCACCGTGCCCACGACCTCGCTGGCCGCTGCCAGCAGGTCGTCCAGAGTGGCCACCGACGCCGACATTCCGGCCACCAGGTCCTTCCTCGTCGCCAGGATCTCGGCTCGTCGAGCGGGATGCGTCACCGCCCGGGCCGCCCTTTCACACGCGACGACCCGCCTGGCGGTGACCCGCAGCCCGTCCACCAGATCGGCGGCGCCGGCCACGGCCGCCCGCACCGGGCCGCGGGCGGCGCCGGGAGCAAGCGTCCGGGCCATCGCGACGAGCGCCGCCAGACCCGCCTCGCCACGGCGCAACGGCTCGGCGGCCGCCGAGTGCCGCAACGCCCAGGGCGGCGGAGCGGGGGCGCTCGGCAGGGCGAACCCGCGGTCCTCCCGCCGGATCACGGCCGTCTCCCAGCCGGCGAGACCCGCCCTGATGATCGCCGCGCCGCCCACAACCAGCCAGCCCCAGCCGTCCACGACGGCGGCGACCGGCGTCACCGCGGCCACGGCGGTCCATCCGAAGGCGGTCACCGCCGCCCGACGACGCGCCCACCGGACGCCACGCCCGGCGCGCCGTTCGGCCCGCAGCAACGACCGGCGTTCGACATCGGCACGCACCCAGTCCGGCAACACCGGCCGCAGTGCCCCGCCCGGCACCCCGTCCCACCCCGGCCAGCCGGTCACGGCCGGTCCCGCCTTCCGACTCACGGCGTCCCACCGCCGGTGGGCTTGACCGCGGAACCGGATGACGCCGCGGAACCGCCCGCGCCAGCGGGAAGCTGGCCCCCGGCCGCCATGTCACCGCGCAGCTCGGCGAGGCGGGAGGAGGCCCGGGCGTCCATGGTCGCGCGCCGCACCTCGATCATCCGCGCCTCCATCCCCTGGGAGGCGAGTTCATGGCGCCCGAGAGCGACCGCGTATCGCTGCTCGACCTTGTCGCGGATCTCCCCGAGGGTGGGCGTGTCCCCCGCCGGGGCGAGCGAGGACATCCCCTCCATCGCCTTGGTCATCTGCTCCTGCATGGCGGCGTGCTCGATCTGTGTCAGCAGGCGAGCACGCTCAGCGAGATGGCGTTGCATCCGCACGGTGTTGTCCTCGACCGCGGTCCGGGCCTGCTGGGCGGACGCGGCGGCCTGGCGGTGCAGGTTCTTCAGGTCCTCCAGCGATGCCTCCGCCGAGACCAGCTGGCTGGCGAACGCCTGGGCCGTCTCCTCGTAGCCGGCCGCGGTGGCCAGATCGCCGGCCGCTCGCGCGTTGTCAGCCAGCAGCAACGAGGACCGGGCGGACTCGGTGAGGTTCGCGACCTCGTCCACCTGGCGTGCCATGCGCATCTCCAGCTGACGCTGGTTACCCACGACAAGCGCCGCCTGCTGGACCAGCGCCTCGTGCTGCTGCCGGGCCTCCGCGATGGCCTGGTCGATCTGCACCCGCGGGTCGGCCTTCTCGTCGAACTTCCGGTTCGCCGAGGCCGACAGATAGCGGTAGATCTTGCGGACGACATTCGCCATACATCGATCGTCGCACGCCGGAGCCGCGGCGGGTTACCCCGCGGCGGACTCAGACGGGCGGCTGCAGCGCCGTGCGGCCGCGTCCCGCGCAGACCAGACATGCCCGGCAGGCCGGCACAAAGCCGCCGCGCGCGGTGGCGAAGACCACCAGCAGCTCGCCCAACCCGTTACAGCTCTTGCACACCTGGACTAGCCGGCACTCCGACCAGCCGTCATCGTCCTCCGGCCACGCGGGGGTATTCACGCGATCTTCTTTCCCTGCGGGCCATGCCCGGGAGCCCGCCCGGGAACGACGATCGACACCAACCTGCGCCACGAGAACTATCTCGGGAGAGTCGCAGAGGGGTCCGCCACCCGCCACCAGACAACCCCTTTCGGGGGATGGCCCTTTCGGGGGGAGGGCAAACCGCCCCCGGCGCGGGACTCACACCATCGCCTGGAACATCCAGTGCTGCTCCTCCAGGTCGTGGACGATCTCGATGATCAGGTTCTGGGTGACCGGGTCGGCCTTCTCGGTCGCGTCCATGCGGGTACGCATCCTCGTGACCACCCCGGCGAGGACCTCGGTCGTCTGCCGGATCACCTTCTCATCCGGGATGTACCCGACCTCCACTCCCGGCAGGTGGGTGCCTCGGGCGACCGTCGAGGACTGACCGTCCGGGTTGACCCCGATCGCGACGGCACGTTCGGCGGTGGCGTCCGCGTAACGACGCGCCAGGTCGACGACCTCGTCGAGTTGGCGATGCACACTGCGGAAGGTGCGCCCGGTGACGTTCCAGTGCAGCTGCTTGGCGGACAGGGACAGGTCGATCAGGTCGATCAACGTGCCCTGGATGGCCTCACCGGTGACGCTTCGTGCCCCGTCGGACAACGGGCTGCGGATGGCGCTCATACTCGACCCCTCTCACGCCGGAGACATCTGCTCCCTGCGGCGTGCCCCGTGAAGAGATCCGTATGCGTCCAGAACGCCCCGGCGCCCAGCACAGCCCGACATCGCGAACGAGACACCTACCGAGACCTACCTCATCGAGACCTACATCATGAACGGAGCGCACGTCATGAACGGAGCAGACCCCGAACGTGAACGGGACACGTGAACGGGACAGCCGACGCGGCGGGACGCCGGAAGACGCCGGACGCCCAACTCAGGCCGCCCGGTCGACGACCGCGGCGCGGGCGGGAACCACCACGGTGGGCGCGCCGACCCGCGCGGGCACCGCCAGCTCGGCGAGCTCGAGATCCTCACTCACCTCGCGCAGCAGGTCCGCGAGCCGTACTCCCAGTGCGTCACAGATGGCGGCAAGCAGCTCGGAGCTGGCCTCCTTCTGCCCACGCTCAACTTCCGAGAGGTAGCCGAGCGACACCCGTGCCGCCGACGACACCTCCCGAAGCGTGCGGTGCTGATCCTGACGGCGGCGGCGCAACGCCTCGCCGAGCATGCGTCGGAGCAGGACCATCGAGCCTCCTCCTTCGTCCGCGGGATGCGTTCACCGTATACCCACCACCGCAACCATCGGGCCCTCGTTGATGGGACTGTAACTGTGTAAGCACCTCAGGTCCGGCGATTAGTCTCGCGCGTCAGGGCGCGCCGTCGCCGGTTGTGGTCATCTCGCTGCTCGGCAGCCCGGCGAGCAGCCGACGCACCAGGTCCAGCGCGGACACCACCGCGTAGGTGCGGATGCGCGGCCGGTCCCCGGGCAGCCGTACCGACCGGGTGACGGTGCCATCCGGTCCGGCCAGGCCGATATGCAGCGTGCCAACCGGTTTGTCCTCCTGTGGCCGCGGGCCCGCGACTCCCGTGGTGGACAACCCGTAAGTGGCGCCCAGCCGAGACCGGACCCCCGCCGCCATCGCGGCGGCCGTCCTCGACGACACCGCGCCCCCGGCGGCCAACAGACCCTCGTCGACACCGAGCGCCGACGCCTTGACCTCCGTGGCGTAGGAGACGATGCCGCCACGGAACGCGGCGCTCGCACCGGGGACGTCGGTCAGCCGCCCGGCGAGCAGCCCCCCGGTGATGGACTCCGCGACGGCCAGCGTCGCCGACCGCTGGACGAGCAGCCCCAGGACCACGCCTTCGAGGGAGTCGTCCGCACCGCCGTACACCCCGGCGCCCAGCGCGGTCCGGGCCGCGGTCTCCACCGGTGCGATCAGCATCTCGGCCTCGGCCCGATCCCGGGCCCGGGCCGTGATACGCACCCGGGTCTGGCCACCGCTGGCCAGGAACGCGATGCGCGGATTGCCGATCGGGGCAAGCCGGTCGACCTCGTCCGCGAGGGCCTCGGCGACGGCCGACTCCCACATGCCCGCCGTGCGCAGCACCCGGTGGACGACCACCGCGGGCTGCCCGGCCCGGCGCAGGATGTCGGGCAGCACGCTGGCGGTGAACATGTCGTTCATCTCGAACGGCACACCGGGCATCGCGTAGACGACGCCGGTCCCGATCTCCATCCGTATCCCCGGGGCTGTTCCGACGCCGTTCGGCAGCGGTTGTGCCCCCTCGGGCAGGTCCGCCTGCCGGTAGTTCATCTGGGGCACGCGCCGGCCACCGTCACCGCGGCCCAGGTCCCGGAACCGTCGCCGCAGCATCGACTCCAGGAAGTCGTCCCGGCGCAGGCCGACGCCGGCCGCGGCGGCGATGCCCTCGCGGGTCAGGTCGTCCTGGGTGGGACCGAGCCCTCCGGTCATGATGACGACGTCAGCCCGGTCCAGTGCCACCCGGATCGCCGTGGCGATCATGTCGATGTCGTCACCGACGACCGTCGACGTCGTGACGGTCACTCCGACATCGGCCAGCTGCCGACCCAACCAGGCCGCGTTGCCGTTGACGATGTCGCCGTAGAGAAGTTCGTCCCCCACCGCCAGCAGCTCAGCGCGCATCGGTCCGCCCCTCCGTCTTCCTGATGGTCGGTCCGGCCGCCGTTGACGGGGCGGACCCGGCCGGCCCGGCCCCCCGGTGACGTACCGGGGGGCCGGTGCCGGGCGAGAGGCCGGTGGATGGCGCGCCCGTCGGCGGGGTGACACCGCCGGGATCCCGCGCGGCCCGCCGCCGCAGCGCGAGAGCTCGACAGACATAATCGATCCCGGTGACCATGGCGACCACCACGCCGGCCGCGAGGATCACAGCCCGGCTCGTGGCGGCAACACCCGCCAGCGGAAGCACGTAGAGACCGATCGCGACGTTCAGCAGCAGGGTCTTGGCCTTGCCCCCACGGCTCGCCGCGATCACCCCGAAGCGGATCACCCACAAGCGCAGGAGGGTGACGCCGACCTCCCGCAGGAGGATCAGTACGGTGACCGGCCAGGGCAGCTCGCCGAGCACGGACAGCGAGATCAACGCGGCACCGGTCAGCGCCTTGTCGGCGATCGGATCGACCAGGATGCCGAAGTCGGTGACGAGGTGCCAGCGGCGGGCGATGGAGCCGTCGATCTGGTCGGTCACCGCGGCCACCGCATAGGCGCCGAAGGCGGCGTACCGCCAGGTATGCCCGTCGGGCCCGGCGAACAGGAAGACCACGAAGACCGGCACCAACACCAGCCGCACGATCGTCAGCAGGTTGGCGACATTAACCACCGGGGCCGCAGGGACTACCGGGGCAGAAACGGGCTCCGCGGGGAGCGGCGACGGCCCTTCGCCGCGCTCCCCCCTGGCGTCGGCGCCCGACGCCGTCACGTCCCATCCGCGACGCCCCGGCCCACGAGGGCCGCCGCCCGGTCCGGCGCCGGCCGCGCGACCGCGGCCGTGGGACGGGCCCGATCGAGCACCGCGGTGAACTCCGCGATCAGATCGACACCCTCGGTGGTGACCACC
>NZ_CDWRCK010000255.1:5072-5977 GCF_977927595.1 Frankia sp. CcWB3 | reverse complement strand
CGAAGCACCACCTCACGATCGATCATCCGCCGCTGCCTGCCCAGTGCCCCGGCGGTGGCGATCGAGAATTCCGGGAGAGCGGTCAAATCGCGAAGGAAATCACGGCTACGCTTCTTGCTCATACAGTGCCGAATTTCCTGGGCATTCAGCGGCGTACCACCCGTGTTAATCCGGCGGAAGATATCGTACATGACGGGCCGCGGCGTCGAGGGATCGATGACGTTCGCGACAATCTGAGTGTTGTTAAGGCGACGACGCCAAAGCGCGGGAAGATCCTCGAATCTCTTCCCGATCACATCCCTGATGTACTCCAGTCCCTCCAGGGAGAAACCCCCGGCGCCCTCCCGTCCACCCCGGACGAAATCGTAGACGGTGGTCAGCCGCTGGACGCCGTCGACCACTCGCAACGTCCCGTCCTTGTCCTCCGCGAAATAAAAGGCAGGCAGCGGGATCTGGAGCAGAACAGACTCAATGAGCTGTGCCTTCTGAACCGGCTTCCATACCTTCAGACGCTGAAAATCCGGCGCCAGGTCGAGGGAGCCCTCGTCGATGGCATCGAGCATGTTACGCAGGGAAAAGCTCTTCGTACTTACCCGGATGCTCTCGGGATTCCAGGGCCGGTCAATGTCCTGGAAACCGGTCTCCTGCTCTTCCTCGACATCCAGCCGCGTGTTGCCTTCGTACTCGACGACGACCGCGCTCACCGGCTCCACCCGCGTACTCCGTTTCCAGCCGTCACGATCGGTAGACGCCGTTCCCGGGCGCCGTTCCCCACCTCAGCCAGGTCGCCCTGTCGCAGGCGGGCCCGCGCAGGGTGACCATACCCCGGTGGGCGTCCCGGCGGATGTGGTCCATCGCGGATCGTCGGCCGGTCAGGCTACTCCAGTCTGGCTCAGTGCCCGGGG
>NZ_CDWRCK010000255.1:0-4993 GCF_977927595.1 Frankia sp. CcWB3 | reverse complement strand
TGCCGCGGCCCGGCCCTCGTGGGCGGCCAAGCCGTCATGCGCGGCGAGGCCGTCATGCGCGGCGAGGATGGCGTCGGCGGCCAGGCTCGGGGGGAGGGTGCCGTCGCGGACCCGCCGTTCAAGGTCCGGAGTGATCTCGCGGACCCCCGGATCGGCCCGCAGGCCAGCGAGCAGCCGATCGTGGACCATCGCCCACATCCAGTCGACCTGCTGGCGGCGCCGGCGGGCGGCGAGTTCGCCGGAGGCGTCGAGGGTGTCCTGATGCTTGACGATCTGCGCCCAGATGGTGTCCAGCCCCGTCCGCTCCACCGCGCTGCACGTCAGCACCGGGGTGTTCCAGTCCCGGGGACCGGCGGAGCCCTGCAGCAGCCGCAGCGCGCCGGCGAGTTCCCGGGCGGCACGGCGGGCGTCGAGCTCGTGCGGCCCGTCGGCCTTGTTCACCGCGATGACGTCGGCGAGCTCCAGCACCCCCTTCTTGATGCCCTGGAGCTGATCCCCCGTCCGGGCCAGGGTCAGGAACAGGAAGGTGTCGACCATGTCGGCGACGGTCGTCTCCGACTGGCCGACGCCGACCGTCTCGACCAGGACGACGTCGTAGCCCGCCGCCTCCATGACGACCATCGCCTCGCGGGTCGCCTTGGCGACGCCACCGAGCGTCCCCGCGGTGGGCGAGGGCCGGATGAACGCCGCCGGATCGGTGGACAACGCCGCCATCCGGGTCTTGTCCCCCAGGATGCTGCCGCCGGTACGCGTCGAGGAGGGGTCGACGGCGAGCACCGCCACCTGGTGCCCCTTCCCGGTGAGCATGGTGCCCAGCGCGTCGATGAACGTCGACTTGCCCACCCCGGGCACCCCGGTGATGCCGATCCGACGGGCCTTGCCCGCGTGCGGCAGCAACGTCACCAGCAGCCGCTGCGCGAGCTCCTGGTGGTCGGGCCTGGTGGACTCGACGAGGGTGATGGCCCGCGCGATCCAGGTCCGCGACGAGGCCAGCACCCCGTCGGCGTACTCGCCCGGATCGATCGGTCGTCGGGTCACCATGCCGGATAGCATGCCGGATCTGCCGTCACTCGGGCGGGTCAGGCCGCGGGGTGAGCGGGATGAGCGGGATGAGCGAGCTGGGCCGACAGGGCCGCGAGCAGGTCCAGCGCGGCGTCGGCGATGACCGTGCCGGGCGGGAAGATCGCGGCGGCGCCCGCGGCCCGCAGCTCGTCGAAGTCGCCGGGGGGGATGACCCCGCCGACCACGATGAGGATGTCGGGCCGGTCGAGCGCGGCAAGCTCCTCGCGCAGCGCGGGCACCAGGGTGAGGTGGCCGGCGGCCAGCGATGACACCCCGATGATCTGCACGTCGGCCTCGACGGCCTGGCGGGCGACCTCGGCCGGGGTCTGGAACAGCGGGCCGACGTCCACGTCGAAGCCGAGGTCGGCGAACGCGGTGGCGATCACCTTCTGGCCGCGGTCGTGACCGTCCTGGCCCATCTTCGCGACCAGGATCCGGGGCCGGCGACCCTCGGCACGTTCGAAGGCGGCGGCGGCCTCGCGGGCGGCGACGATGTTGCCGGCAGGTCCCGCCTCGTCCCGGTACACCCCGGAAATGGTACGGATCTGGCCCGCGTGACGCCCGTAGACCTTCTCCAGCGCGTCGGAGATCTCCCCGACCGTCGCCTGCGCCCGGGCCGCGTCGACGGCGAGCGCCAGCAGGTTCTGCTCCAGCCCGGGACCGCGGCGCCCATCGCGGGCCGCGTCGGCCGCCGCGGTCAGGGCGTGCAGCGCCGCCTCCACCGCGGCCGGGTCACGGTCGGCGCGCAGCCGGCGCAGCTTCTCGATCTGCTCGGCGCGCACCGCCGAGTTGTCGACCTTGAGCACCTCGATGGCCTCGTCCGCGTCGACGCGGTACTTGTTCACCCCGATCAGCGGCTGGCGGCCGGAGTCGATGCGGGCCTGGGTGCGGGCGGCGGCCTCCTCGATGCGCATCTTCGGGATCCCGGCGTCGATGGCCTGCGCCATGCCGCCCGAGGCCTCGACCTCGTCGATGTGCTCCCAGGCCCGGCGGGCCAGGTCGTGGGTGAGCCGCTCGACGTAGTAGCTGCCGCCCCACGGGTCGATCACCCGGGTGGTGCCGGACTCCTGCTGGAGCAGCAGCTGGGTGTTGCGGGCAATGCGGGCCGAGAAGTCCGTCGGCAGGGCCAGCGCCTCGTCGAGGGCGTTGGTGTGCAGCGACTGGGTGTGCCCCTGGGTGGCGGCCATCGCCTCCACGCAGGTGCGCACCACGTTGTTGAACACGTCCTGGGCAGTCAGCGACCAGCCCGAGGTCTGCGAGTGGGTCCGCAGCGACAGCGACTTGGCGCTCTTCGGGGTGAACTGGTTGACCAGCCGCGACCACAGCAGCCGGGCCGCGCGCAGCTTGGCGACCTCCATGAAGAAGTTCATGCCGATCGCCCAGAAGAACGACAGCCTTGGTGCGAACGCGTCGATATCCAGCCCCGCGCCCAGCCCCGCCCGGATGTACTCGACCCCGTCGGCCAGGGTGTAGGCCAGTTCCAGGTCGGCCGTCGCCCCGGCCTCCTGCATGTGGTAGCCGGAGATCGAGATCGAGTTGAACCGCGGCATCCGCTGCGAGGTGAACGAGAAGATGTCCGAGATGATCTGCATCGACGGCTGCGGCGGGTAGATGTAGGTGTTGCGGACCATGAACTCCTTGAGGATGTCGTTCTGGATGGTCCCGGCGAGCTGCCCCGGGGCCACCCCCTGCTCCTCGGCCGCGACGATGTAGAGCGCCAGCACCGGCAGCACGGCGCCGTTCATGGTCATCGACACGCTCATCTTGTCCAGCGGGATACCGTCGAACAGCTGGCGCATGTCGAGGATGGAGTCGATGGCGACGCCGGCCATGCCGACGTCGCCGGTGACCCGCGGGTGGTCGCTGTCGTAGCCGCGGTGGGTCGGCAGGTCGAAGGCGACCGACAGGCCCTTCTGCCCGGCGGCGAGGTTGCGCCGGTAGAAGGCGTTCGACGCGGCGGCGGTGGAGAACCCGGCATACTGGCGGATGGTCCACGGCTGGGTGACGTACATCGCCGGGTACGGGCCGCGCAGGAAGGGCGCGATCCCCGGGTAGGTGCCCAGGAAGTCCAGGCCCGCGGTGTCGGCGGCAGTGTAGAGCGGCTTCACCGCGATGCCCTCGGGGGTATCCCAGGTCAGCGCGTCGGCGTCCTTACCGGTCGCCGCCTCCAAGGCGGCCCGCCACTCACCTTCCGCCGCGTCCGCCCCGGCCGGCGTGGTGCCCAGCTCCACCGCGGAGAAGTCCGGGATCATCGGGGCACGTTGCGAGCTGTCCGTGGACATCAGGCCACCCCAACCTCGGCGAGCGTCGCCCGCAGCACGGCGACGGCATTGCATCCAGTGAACACGTAGCCGTCGATGCCCGCGGCGGCATCGGTCTGCGCGCGCGCACCGGCCTGGCCCGCGAGCCACACCCGGCTCGCCCCGACGGCCCGCAGCGCCTCGGCGACCGGCCCGGCGTGCTCGGCGTACACCTTGTCGGCCGAGCACAGGCAGGCCACGGTGGCCCCGGAGGCGCTGAACGCCGCCGCGATCGACGCCGGGTCCGTGCCCGGGCCGGACGTCGGAGTCTCGAACCCGCCCGCCTGGAACAGGTTGGCGGCGAAGGTGGCGCGCGCGGTCGAGGCCGCCGCGCTGCCCAGGGTGGCCAGGAAGACCACGGGCCGGCCGCCCGTCGCCGCCAGGTGCGCGTCGGAACGGGCGCGCAGCTCCTCGAAGGTGAGGTCGTAGGTGAGCTCCGGCAGCCCGGCGCCCACCGCCGTGGCGGCCTCCCCGCCGACGCCGGCGGGGCTCGCGGCGGGCACGGGGCTCACGGCGGGCACGGGGTGCCGCTCGGGGAGGTTCTCGCCCAGGTTCGGGAACTCGCTCACCCCGGTGATCGGTTCCCGCCGGTGGGCGATCGCGTCGGAGCGCGTCGCCCAGGTGGCCGCGATCCGCTCGGCGACGAGCCCGGACCGCAGGCCGGCGACGATCCCGCCGGCCCGCTCGATCTCGGTGAACCAGGCCCAGGCCGCCTCGGCGAGCTCGGCGGTGAGTGACTCGACGTACCAGGAGCCGCCGGCCGGGTCGGTCACCCGGATCAGGCTCGACTCCTCCTGCAGGAGGGTCTGGGTGTTGCGGGCGATCCGGCGGGAGAAGTCGTCGGGCCGGCCGAGGCGCGTGTCGAACGGCAGGACGGTGACCGCGTCGGCGCCGCCGACACCGGCGCCGAAGCAGGCCAGCGTCGTGCGCAGCATGTTCACCCAGGGATCCCGGCGGGTCATCATCGCCGCCGAGGTGACCGCGTGCTGGCGCTGGGCCCGGTCGGCCGGCTCGGCGCCGCACACCTCGGCGACCCGTGACCACAACCGGCGGGCGGCCCGCAGCTTCGCGATCGAGGAGAACTGATCGGCGGTGACCGCGTAGCGAAACTCGATCTGGGCGAGCGCCTCGGCAAGGCTCAGGCCGGCCCCGGTGAGCTCCCGCAGGTAGGCGACGCCGGTGGCCAGTGACGCCCCGAGTTCCTCGGCGTCACTGCCACCCGCGCGGTGGTAGGGCTGGGCGTCGACGACGAAGGCGCGGATCCCGGGGAACTCCCGCACGCACCGGCCGGCGAGCGACACCGCCTCGGCGAGGCCCACCGGGCCGTCGGCCGGCAAGCCGGTCCGCGCGGCCAGACCGATCGGGTCGGCGCCGAGGCTGCCCGTGAGCTGCGAACCGGGCAGGCCGCGGGCGGCGGCGAGGCCGAAGAACTCCTCGGCGGCCGAGGCGGTGAGCTCCCCCGCGTCCAGCACGATCGGCGCGAGGTCGAGGTAGACCTCGCGCAGCACCGCGCCGAGCCCGCCGATCGGCAGACCGGCGGGCCCCAGCCGCAGCCAGAGCGAGGTAGCGCCGTTCTCCAGATCGGCGAGGACCGCCTCGGCGACGAGCGTGGCATCGGGGTTGTCATGCAG
>NZ_CDWRCK010000254.1:2763-6628 GCF_977927595.1 Frankia sp. CcWB3 | reverse complement strand
GCCCGCGGACCCCGCGGCCGGGTGCCCGTGGTCGTCGGCCCCGCGCAGCTGGGCGACGGCATGACCCACCACCCCGGCCAGCACGCCCAGCCCGTCGCGTACCCCACCGGTCGAGCCGGGAAGGTTCACCACCAGGGTGGCGGCGACGGTTCCGACGAGCCCGCGGGAGAGCACCGCCGCCGGCACGGTCTCCCGACCCGCCGCGCGCAGCGCCTCGGCAAGTCCGGGCACGGCCCGCTCGATCACCTCGCGCGTCGCCTCGGGGGTGACGTCGCGGGGACCGAGGCCGGTGCCACCGGTGCTCACCACCAAGTCCACGCCGTCGGCGGCGGCGGACCGCAGCGCCACGACGATCTCATCCCGCTCGTCCGGGACGATCGTCGCCGCGCCCACCTCGAAACCGAGTTCGACGAGCCCGGCGACGAGCAACGGGCCCGACCGGTCGGCATAGATCCCTCGGTACGCCCGGTCGGAGACGGTGATGACCCGGGCCCGGGCACCCGCGGGAAGGTGGCGCATGCCACTCATTCCGCGGACCCCGCGCCCGGCGGGGGGGCGGCAGGCCAGTCTCCGGAGCGTCCCCCGGTCTTCGCGATCACTCGCACCCCGGTCAGCTCCGCGGCGGGATCCACCGCCTTGACCATGTCGTGCAGCGTGAGCCCGGCGACGGCGACGGCGGTCAGCGCCTCCATCTCGACGCCGGTCCGGTCCGCCGTCCGGACGGTGGCCGTGATCGCCACACCGTCGTCCCGTACGTCCAGCTCGACCGTGACGCCGGAGATCGCGATGGGATGGCAGAGCGGAACGAGATCAGGCGTACGCTTGGCCCCCATGATCCCCGCGACCCGGGCGACTGCGAGGGCGTCGCCCTTCGGTACCCCCTGCCCGCGCAGCAGCGCCACGACCTCGGGAATGACCCGCAGCATCCCGGTGGCGGTCGCGGTACGGGCAGTGACGTCCTTCGCCGACACGTCGACCATGCGGGCCGCGCCGCGGTCGTCAACGTGGGTGAGCCGGGCTGCGGTCACCAGGGCACCGATCCGGCGGCCCGGGCCGCGGCCGCGTCCCCCCGGCCGGCTTCAGCCCGCGAGCCGAGGTCCGGGGAAGCCAGGTCCGGGGCATCGACGTCCGCAGTGTCCGCAACCGCCCAGGCCATGCCGGAGAGAATGGCCCTCAATCCGTCCGGGAGCAACAACGCCGGCAGCCGGCTGCCCGCCGACACCTCGGTAACCTCCTCAGGGATGATCAGCAGCGCCTGCGCTCCCGCTAGCGAGGTGAGCTGATGTGACCCCTGCCCGCCGGCCAACTGGGCGACGGTGGCGGGTTCCAGGCACCCGCCGCCCCCGCTCCGCTCCAGTCCCACCCGCAGGAAGGACCTCTTCCCGAGAGGGGAACGCAGGTCGGATCCGACGGTCACGACAATCCTCGGGAGCCCGGTGCCGGCGAGACCGCGCATCCGTTGCAGGGCCGGGCGGACGAACAGCTCGAACGAGACGAGGGCGCTGACCGGGTTCCCCGGCAACGTGAAGACCGGCACACCGTCGACCAGGCCGAAACCCTGCGGCTTGCCCGGCTGCATCGCGACCCGGTCGAACCGGACGGTCCCGGTCCGCGCGAGCACCTCCTTGACGACGTCGTACGCCCCGACGCTGACGCCACCGGTCGTCACCACGGCATCCACGTCGGGAAGCACCCCGTGCAGGGCTGCGGCGAAGGTGTCCGGCTCGTCGGGCACCCCGGCCAGGCGGCGTACCACTGCGCCGGCCTCCCGCGCCGCGGCGGCGATGCCATGGCTGTTCGAGTCGACGATCTGCCCGGCGCCCAGCGGTGTACCGACCTCGACGAGCTCGGTCCCGGTGGACAGCACCGCCACCCGCGGCCGGGGATGCACCGGCGGGCGGGCCACGTTGACCGCGGCGAGCAGGCTGATCTGCGCGGAGCCGATGATCGTCCCGGCGGGGAGCACCAGGGCGCCCGGGGCGACGTCCTCCCCCGTCCGGCGGATGTGCAGGCCACGGCGCGGCGCCCGCTGGACCGCGACGGTCTGGCAGCCACCGTCGGTCCACTCGAGCTGGACGACCGTATCCGCTCCCGGGGGCAGCGGGGTCCCGGTCATGATGCGTACCGCGGCGCCGGGGACCAGCGCGGCCGGCGAACCCGGACCCGCGGGGACGTCGCCGATGACCGGCAGGGAGACGGGAGTGGCCGCCGACGCCTCGGCCACGTCGGCGGCCCGGACGGCGTACCCGTCCATGGCCGAGTTGTCGAACCCGGGAAGCGCGACCGTCGCCCGGACGTCCGCGGCGAGCACGCATCCGTGCGCCTCGTCCAGCCTGGCCTGCCGAGCGCGGGTCGGCCGCACCGTCGCCAGGATCCGCTCGAGGTGTTCATCCACCGAAGTCATGGGCGCCCGTCCATTTCTCTGCCCTTCGATGCACCACCCGTCGCGCGCCGGGTCCGGCATCACCCAGGCTACGGCCGTCGAAGCCCGGGCACCTCTTACCCGCAGTTACCTTCGGGTACCTCCAGCGGTCGGGACGGGGCGCATCCGCTCCGGGCCTCCCGGTCCGAACGGCGTGCCGCGACCGCCGGGCGCTGGCCGGTTCCAGGAGCGTTCCGGTCCTTGCCGGAGTCGTCGCCGGAGCCGTCAAGGCCTACCCGAAGAGAAGCCAGCACATCCCGAGACTCTCAAGCGATGAAGCGGATAAATTTGAAAAATATGGATAAATTAGAACAATGCTGCCTTCGGGCCGCCGGACGCGACATACTCCTCGATCCACGGGTACAGCTCGGGGCCAAGGTCGGCGCGCTCGCACGCGAGCCGGATGACGGCCTTCAGGTAGTCCACCCGATCGCCGGTGTCGTACCGCCGACCCGTGAAGATCACCCCGTGCACGGGCTCAGTGTCGGTGTCGGTGCCCCCCGCGGCACCGGCCGGTTCGACCGCCCGTAGCGCCAGGATCCGCAGGGCGTCGGTGAGCTGGATCTCCCCGCCCCGTCCCGGCTCGGTCCGCCGCAGGACATCGAAGATCGTCGGCGAGAGGATGTACCGCCCGATGATCGCCAGATTACTCGGAGCCTGCGCGACCGGTGGCTTCTCGACCAGGTCACGGATCCGCACGATCCCGTACCGGTCGTCGGCACCGGTGCCGGTACCAGTGCCGATGGACTCCACCGTGGCGACGCCGTAGAGGGAGACCTGGTCCTCGGGCACCTCCATCAGGGCGATGACGCTGCCCCCGAAGCGGCGCTGCACGGCAAGCATCTCCTCGAGCAGCAGGTCCCGCTCGTCGATGAGATCGTCACCGAGGAGGACGGCGAACGGCTCGTTCCCCACGTGCGCCGCCGCGCAGAGCACGGCATGACCGAGCCCACGCGGCGACTGCTGGCGGACCGAGTGGACCTCGGCCAGTTCCGCCGACGCCCGGACCCGACGGAGACGAAGATCGTCGCCCTTCCGTTCGAGGGCCGCCTCGATGTCCGCCTCACGATCGAAATGATCCTCGATCGCCTTTTTCGTGCGGCTTGTGACAAGCAGGACATCACGCAGACCGGCGCGGGACGCCTCCTCGACGACGTATTCGATAGCCGGCCTGTCGACGACCGGCAGCATCTCCTTGGGGACGGCCTTCGTCGCCGGCAGGAAGCGGGTCCCCAGACCCGCGGCTGGAATTACCGCCTTCGTTACTGGCATAGCCGAAACCTTAGTCGGGTCCGTGGACACGGGCACCGCCCACGGCCCCGGCACAGGCAATGCACAGCTCACGGCGGCCGCCGGTCCCGCCCGCCGCTCGCCCGGACGTGCGCCGCGGGTCCGAGAACGAGCCCGCGGCACCTCGTGCCACCCGATCCACCACCGACAACA